>CAZUJE010000022.1:24005-29195 GCA_964620215.1 uncultured Hyphomicrobiales bacterium | reverse complement strand
GATTCTTTCATCCGAAGTTTTTTCCAGCGCGCCGGCGCGGCTTACGATACTTTCCGCGCTCGTTTTGTCGGCGCTTATCATACTTGGCTCGTGGCTGCTGCTCGCCAATATGCGCGAGCGTGCGATCGCCGAAAGCGGGCGTGAGCTTTCCAACACCTCGCTCATCCTGGCCAAAAAGTTCGAGCATGTTCTCGACGAGCTGGATGCGGTGCAGCGGGGATTGATCGAGAAAATAACGAACTTCAGGATCATTTCCGGCGAGAATTACGAACAGCAACTGGCACGCCATGACGTGCATATCGTCCTGCGCGACAAGAACGACGGCATGGCCTATGTCGGTTCGCTGACGATCTTCAATCCGAAGGGTCAGGTCATCAACTACTCACGGCAGTGGCCGGTCCAGCCCATCGATGCCTCCGACCGCGACTTTTTCCTCGCATTCCAGAAAGATCCAAAGCTTCAGTTTTTTATGAGCGCGCCGATGAAAAGCCGCGCGAACGGAAACTGGATCGTGCATGTCGTCCGCAAGGTGAATGGACCCGGCGGCGAGTTCTTGGCGCTGATTTCCGGCGCGATCGAACTCGGTTACTTCCAGAACTTCCTGCATAAGATCACGAGCAGCCGCGAAAGCTCGATCTCAATGTTCCGCTCGGACGGCACCCTGTTCGTGCGTCATCCGCATGTGGAGCCGGATGTCGGCCGTATGTTCCGGCAGGCGATTACTTTCAAGCTGGTCGAGAATACCAGTCACGGCGTTGGCGAGACCATTGGTGTGATTGATGGCCGGGCCCGCATTGTCGCCGCGCATCGCGTCGATCGCTATCCGCTGGTGATTGCGTCCACCATTACAGTCGATCGGGCGCTGCGCGACTGGTACGAGGTGGTTTATCTGTTCACGGCGATAGCGGGGATCACCATCCTCTGCATCGGCGGCTTTGCGGCGCTGTTCTTGCGGCTGTTCCGCAACCATCAAGTGTTTTTGCGGATGCAGGCTGAGCGCGCCGAAGCGGATAAAGTCCGCGAACAGAATTTTCGCTTCGACGCCGCCCTCAACAATATGTCGCAAGGCCTGATGATGTTCGATGGGCAGGCGCGGCTGGCAGTCTTCAATTATCGCTATCTTGAAATCTACCGCCTTACTACCCAGCAGATCAAAATCGGCATGACGCTCCGCGAGCTTCTTCGCGTCCGCAAACAAAGCGGCCTGCTCGCGGCCGATCCGGACAAATACTGCGACGAAATTCTCGAAGCGATGAAAACCGGCAAGGTCTACAATCAGACGCTGGAAAATACCGACGGCCGCATCATCCATGTGCTCAGCAAGCCGATGCCGCAAGGCGGCTGGGTGACGACCCACGAGGACATCACCGAGCGCGTGCGCGCCGAGCGCGAACGCGACCAGAGCGCGAAATTCCTCGATCTCGTCATCAACAACGTGCCCGCGACCGTGATCGTGAAGGACGCGAAAGACCTGAAATGCGTGCTGCTGAACCGCGCCGGCGAGAGCTTTTACAACATCCCGCGCACGCAGATGCTCGGGCGCACGGCGCTGGAGGTCTTGCCGAAGGAAACCGGCGACAAGATCACGGCGCTGGACTGGAAATTCCTACAGGCGCCTGACACGCCGATGATGATCGAACGGCCGATTGAACTGATGGGGCGCGGCACGCGGATCGCGAATTCCATCCGGCTTTCGATTCCGGGCGAGGACGGATCGCCGAAGTATTTGCTCACCGTCATCAACGACGTGACCGACGCGCGCAAATCCGAAGCGCAGATCGCGCATATGGCGCACCACGATTCACTCACCGATCTGCCAAACCGTATAAAATTCCGCGAGTATCTGAAAAAAGAACTCAATCATATCTCGCGCGGACGCCAGCTCGCGGTCCACTATATCGATCTCGACCATTTCAAATGGATCAACGACACGCTCGGCCATGCGACCGGCGACGAGCTGCTGAAGGCGGTGGCGCGCCGTATGAACGCCTGCCTGCGGGGCGGGGATTCGATCGCGCGTCTCGGCGGCGACGAATTCGCCATCGTACAGACCGATCTTGAGCACCCGAAGGAAGCGGGCGCGCTCGCCGAGCGGTTGCGTCAGGCGGTGATCTCCACGCCGTATGAAGTGAACGGGCACCAGATCGTCACCGACATCAGCGTCGGCATCTCATTGGCGCCGGACGACAGCAACGACTCGGACCAGCTGTTGAAAAACGCCGACATGGCGCTCTACAGCGCGAAGATGGAAGGGCGCGGCACCTTCCGGTATTTCGAACCGGAACTCGACTCGCGCATGAAAGCGCGCCGCGCGCTGGAAGTGGACCTGCGCAACGCGCTGGCGCAAGGTGAGTTCGAACTGCACTACCAGCCGATTGTCGGCATCCAGACCGGCAGCATCACTTGCTTCGAGGCGCTGCTGCGGTGGCGTCACGCGGAACGTGGGCTCATTTCACCGGCGGAGTTTATCCCGGTGGCGGAAGAAATCGGCCTCATCGTCGCGCTCGGCGAGTGGGTGCTGCGCACGGCCTGCGCCGAAGCCGCGAACTGGCCGAGCAATATCCGGGTGGCGGTGAATCTGTCGCCGGTGCAGTTCATGAACGAGAATCTGATTCCGACGCTTGTCAGCGCGCTTTCCGCCACGGGGCTTGCGCCGAACCGGCTGGAGCTTGAGATTACCGAAACGGTATTGTTGCAAAGCAACGAGCGCACGCTCGGAAAATTGCAGCAGATCCGCGATCTCGGCGTGCGGGTGGCAGTGGACGATTTCGGCACCGGCTATTCGTCGCTGAGCTATCTGCGCAATTTCACGCTCGACAAGATCAAGATCGACCGCTCCTTCATCAAGGGCATCGCGGAGGAGCCGCGCACACGCTCGATCGTTTCCATGATTATCACGCTCGGCAACAGCCTTGGCATGACCACGACGGCCGAGGGCGTGGAGACGAAGGAACAGCTTGAAATTCTGCGCGAGGAAGGCTGCCAGGAAATGCAGGGTTTCCTGTTCAGCGCGGCGAAGCCAGCGTCCGACATTGTGCGGATGTTTCCGGAGCATAACCGCAAATCTTCGCGCGCGGTGGCGTGAGCTTCAGGCGCGGCGCAATCTGCGCCGCTTGAAGTCCTTCAGAATTTCCCGCGCGGCATTGTGGCCCGGCGCGCCGGTGACGCCGCCGCCCGGATGCGTGCCCGAACCGCACATATAAAGTCCCGGAATCGGCCCGCGATAGTCGGCGTGGCCGAGCATGGGCCGCGCGGAAAAAATCTGGTTCAGGTCGAGCGCGCCATGGAAGATGTCGCCGCCTGTCAGGCCGAAGGTTCTTTCCAGATCGAGCGGCGAAAAAATCTGGCGGCCCAGCACCGAGGCTTTGAAATTCGGCGCGTAGTGGTTGACCGTCTCGATCATAAGGTCGGCGACTTTCTCGCGGTGATTATCCCAAGACGAGCCGTCCGGCAGTTCGGGCGCCACGTGCTGGCAGAACAGGCTGGCGACATGCTTTCCGGCGGGCGCCAGCGTGTCGTCTAGTGTGGACGAGATCACCACTTCCACGATGGGCTTTTTCGACCAGCCTGATGTGCGCGCATCGAAATAGGCCTGCTCCATATATTGCAGGCTGGGCGCGATGATGATGCCGCTGGTGTGATGCTCGGCGAGCTGCTTGCCGGGGAGGCAAGCAAAATCCGGCAGTTCCGACAAAGCCACGTTCATGCGGAAGGTGCCGGAGCCGCAGCGCCAGTGCGAGATGCGCTCCAGAAAAGTTTTTGGCAGCGCATCGGCGGCGATCAGTTTTGTGTAAAGCAGTTTCGGATTGAGATTGGAGACGATGGCCTTGGCGCGAAACGTCTCGCCGCTTTCGGTGACGACGCCGGTGGCGCGGTCTTTCTCCACGATCACTTCGCGCACGGGCGAGGAGAGTTTGATTTCAACGCCGGCAGCAGCGGCGGCTTTCGCCATCGCCTGCGTGATGGCGCCCATGCCGCCGATGGCGTGGCCCCAAACGCCTTTCTTGCCGTTCACCTCGCCGAAACAGTGGTGCAGCAGCACATAGGCGGAGCCGGGCGTGTAGGGGCTCGCATAGTTGCCGACAATGCCGTCGAAGCCGTAGGCGGCCTTGATTGGCGCGCTTTCGAACCATTGATCGAGATAATCGCCCGCCGAACGCGCGAACAGGTCGAGCAGTTCGCGCTGGCCTTCAATGCCGAGCTTGCGCATCCTGTTGGCGAGCGAACCGGCCTTGAACAGTTGCGCAAGGGCGGTGAGGGGATTGCCGCCCGTGACATTCGGCGGCGTTTGCAACACGACCGCGCGCAGGAGGTCGGCGATTTTTTCGAGACTGTCTGAATAATCGTCGAGGCGCGCGGCGTCGCGTTTGGAGAACTTCGCGACTTCTTCCTTCGTCCTGCCGCCGCCGACCTTCAGATAGCGGCCATCGTCGAGCGGAAGGAAATTCGAAATCTTGCGTTCGACGATTTTCAGGCCATGTGCGTGCAAATCCAGATCGTGGATGACTTTCGGATTGAGCAGCGAGACGGTGTAGCTTGCCACCGAGTTGCGAAAGCCCGGATGAAATTCCTCGGTGACCGCAGCACCGCCCGCCACCGCGCGGCGCTCCAGCACAATCACTTTCAATCCAGCCTTCGCCAGATAGGCGGCGCAGACGAGGCCGTTATGTCCGCCGCCGATGATGGCTATGTCGTAACCGGCGCTCATGAATTTTGCTTCGCTGAATGGGCCGCGAGAAATCCATGCAGCGCGGGCACGACGAGTGCGCCTTCGCCGATGGCGCCGCCCATGCGCTTCACCGAGCCCGCGCGCGCGTCACCCACGGCAAATACGCCCGGCACGCTCGATTCAAGCGTGGATGAGGGATTGCGGTTTCCATCCGTTGCCTGCTGGCCCGTCAGCACGAAGCCGCTGCGGTCCACGGTGACACCGCAGCCTTCCAGCCAGGCGGTCGAGGGGTCCGCGCCGACGAACAAAAACACATGCCGGATCGGCGCCGAGCCGTCGCCATTCTTACGCGAGCGCCAGCGCACGCCTTGCAGGCCGCTTTCCCTGTCGCCTTCGAGCGCCACGATTTCGGTTTCAGTCATCAATTCGATATTCGGCGTCGCCTCGATGCGCTCGATCAGATAGCTCGACATGGTTTCGGCGAGGCCGGTCTTTCGCACCATCATGCGGACTTTGGAAGC
>CAZUJE010000022.1:11735-23905 GCA_964620215.1 uncultured Hyphomicrobiales bacterium | reverse complement strand
ACCTCGACCGGAATCATCATCTCGACGCCGAACTTTTGCGCCTGCGTGAAGGCGCGGCCCGCGAGCGCCATGCCGGAAATTCCGGTGGGGAAGCCGAGATAATTTTCAATGCGGGCGCTGGCGCCGGCCTGACCGCCGAAGGCGCGCAGATCGAGCACGGCGACGCTCAAACCTTCGGATGCCGCATAGACGGCGGTGGCGAGGCCGGCGGGACCGGCGCCGACCACGGCGACGTCATAGAGCGTGCTGCAATCGGGCTTCCTGAACATGCCGAGCGCGCGGGCAAGTTCGCTTTCACCGGGGTTTTTCAGCATCGTGCCGTCGGGGCAGAATACGAGTGGAAGTTCGTCCGGCGACGGCTGGTAGCGCTTCATCAACTCCGCGGCTTCGTGGTCGTCCGCGGGGTCCATCGAATGAAACGGATAGCCGTTACGCCGGAGGAAATTCAGCAGCTTCATCATGCTCGCCGCAGCCTGCGGCCCCACGATCGCCGGCCCGCCACGGGCGTCGTCGATCAGGAGTACGCGGCGCAAAATGAGCGCCCGCATGATGCGCTCGCCAAGTTCCGCTTCCGCGATAAGCACATCGCGCAGCTCTTCGGATGGAATTAGCAGCGTTTCCACATCGTCCTCAGCGACGACATCCACCAGCGCGGGCCTGCCGGAAAGCTGCCCGATCTCGGCGAGGAACTGTCCCGGACCTTCCTCGACGACGGGGGTGCGGTGTCCCAGTCCGTCGCGTTCGGTGACCGCCACGTGGCCTGACAAAATGACAAACATGCCGGGGCTTGGTTTCCCGGCGCGGTAAAGTTCTTCACCGGCTTTGAAATTGCGCGCGGTTCCGAAATGCCGGATGCGATCGATTTCCTTCGGCGTCAGTGTCGGAAAAATCTGATCGTAACGGGGATGCGTGCGCGGAATCGCAGGCTCGCGTTTTGTATTTTCGCCATTCTCCGGGGGCTTGCTCTTGCTCACTCAGACGCTCTCCAATTATTCGCCGCGCGCCTGCACGAACAGGCTGCGCGCGCCCTTCATTTCCAGCCAGTAGCCTTCCGGCGTGTGCACGAGCCGCACCACGACATTGTCGCAATGGGCGCAGCGGAAAATCGCGCCCATGCGGCCGCCATAAAGTCTTGCCGCGCCGATGGGCGCAACATTGTGGCAGCCATCGCAACTGATTTTCGCATCGGTGATTTCAATGGCGAAGAGTTCGCTCAAGAGGCCCGCGGCGGAATTTCCGTCGAGTGGAAATGCTTCCATGGCTTTATCCTTTAGTGAGCATGATCTTGTCCGAAAATCGGTTCCCACTTTTCGGGATCATGCTCATGCTCCCGTCGGTCCAAAGCGTTCGGTCTTTATCATCGTCTCATTGTGGTCAAGATCGATCAGCGAGCGGGCGGCGGATTCCACAAGCTGCGTCGGTCCACAAATAAAGATGCGCGGGTGATGTTTTGGCGAAAAACCCACGCGCTCCAGCATTTCGCGGTCGATGCGTTTTTTTTCTCCTGTCCAGCCGGCAGGCTGCTGGCGGGTCAATGTATGCACCACTTTCAGTCCGTCGTTCTTCGCGGCGAGCTGCTCAAGCTCTTTTCTATAAATAATGTCCTCGAACGAGCGCGAGGAATACAGGAGAAGGGCGGGCGATTTGTTTCCCGCCAGCGCGCGGTGGCGCAGCATGGCCATGAGCGGCGCCACGCCCGATCCGCCGGCGACCAGAAACAGCGGCTCGGTCATCGAAGCCAGCCAGACGAAATGTCCGCCGATGGGCCCGCGAATTTCAAACCTGTCGCCGATCCGGACTTCGCCGGAGAGATAGGGCGAGACTTCACCTTCCTCGATGCGCTCCACCGTGACGAGCAGATGCGGCGTTTCCGGCGCCGACGAAATCGAATAGCTGCGCTGGGCCTGATAGCCGTCGTCGCTGGTCAGGCGAATATCCACATGCTGTCCCGGCCGGTGGCCCGGCCAGTCGGGGATATCCAATGCAAGGCTACGCACGCGCGGCGTCTCCTCGATGATTTCGCGCACGCTTGCCGTGCGCCATGGAAGCTTGCGGGTCGGCTGCGTTTTTTCAGTCGCCAGCATAACGCTGCTCGCGCCACGGATCGCCGTAGATGTGATAGCCGAGTTCTTCCCAGAAACCGGGCGTGTCGGATTCCGTGAACTCGATGCTCTGCACCCACTTGGCGCTTTTCCAGAAATAGAGATGCGGCACCAGCAGCCGCGCGGGGCCACCATGTTCCGGATCGAGCGGTGCGCCATCATAGAGCGTGGCGACCATCGCCTTGCCCTCGATCATGTCCTCCACCGGAACGTTGGTGGTATAGCCGCCATAGCAGTGCATCAGCGCGAAAGGAGCGGGCGCTTCTTCGAGGCCGGCGGCCTGCAAGAGATCGTCGAAGGTGACGCCCTGCCATTGCGTATCGAGCTTCGACCAGGTGGTGACGCAATGGATGTCGGTTTTCAGTTTGGTCTGCGGCAGTGCATTGAATTGCTGCCAGTCCCATTCCGCGAATTTGTTGTGGCCGTCCGTGAGCGAAAAACGCCATTTCACGAGATCGATGCGTGGCGTCGGTCCGGCGGACAGCACGGGAAAATCGTTGACGAGATGCTGGCCGGGCGGGGTGCGCGCGGCATGGTCGCTCGATCGTTGTTTGCCGCGGAAACCGCGTGAGACGGGAGGTTCGCTCATCGAAGAATTCCTCAAACCAGCATTGCAGGGAGACTATAGCGCAGACCTTACAAGTCGCGCGCGCCAAACCTACATACCGGATCATCCATTCGTATGCGGGGATGAAATGCTCGACAACTCACTGAAATTTATTCTCGATCCGGAGCCGCTGGAAGAAGGCGGTGCGCCCGCCGCCGCGCCGGAAGAGAAAGTCTATTTCGACGCTTATTCCGATGCCGTTTCCTCGGGGGTGGACAAGATCGGCCCGGCGGTCGTGCGTGTCGATACACGCAGCCGTGATCGGCAGGCGGGCAGGGGCGCACAAGGCGGCCTGGGCTCCGGCGTCGTGATCTCGCCGGACGGGCTGGTGCTCACGAATGCGCATGTCGTCGGCGGCGCCAGGGAAATCCATCTTTCCGACACGGAGGGACGGACTACCGACGCGCGCGTGCTCGGCATCGATCCGGATACCGATCTTGCACTGTTGCGGGCGGATGCCGCGCGGAGTTTCGCGTTCGCGCCGCTCGGCGATTCCAAGCAACTGAAGCGCGGCAATATCGCGATCGCGATCGGCAATCCGCTTGGTTTCGAGTCAACGGTGACGGCGGGCGTGATCTCGGCCATGGGCCGCACCTTACGCTCGACCACTGGCCGCATGATCGAGGACGTGATTCAGACCGATGCCGCGCTCAACCCCGGCAATTCGGGCGGGCCGCTGGTCTCCTCACGGGGAGAAGTGATCGGCATCAACACGGCGGTCATCATGGGCGCACAGGGCATCTGCTTCGCGGTGGCGAGCAACACGGCGAACCATGTGCTCTCCGAGATCATCATGCATGGGCGAGTTCGCCGGGCTTATATCGGCGTGGCCGCGCAGACCGTGCCGGTGCCGCGCCGCCATGCGATGGCGGCGAATGTGGAGAACAAATTCGGCGCCATGCTGTCGGCGGTGGATCAGAGCGGGCCCGCGAGCAAGGCGGGTTTGCTCTCGCACGATCTCGTGGTGCGGCTCGACGGTGAACCGGTGACCGGCGTGGATGACCTGATCCGGCTGCTCGACCGCAACCGGATCGGGAAGCCGGTGAATATCGAAGTGTTTCGGCTAGGCCGCCTGCGCGCTTTCGAGGTGACACCCTCGGAGCGCGCAAGCGCTTAATCAGGGGCGAAAATTCTTCGCCGCCTTGTAGCAAAGCCAGATTGTGTAAAGCAGCAGCGCGCCTTGGGCGGCGGCGAAGATCGGATTGGAGAAGTCCGGCTGCTTGCCGCCGAGTGCCGGAATCTTCTTGAAGAACTGAACCACCAGCACGAATAGAAGAAAATACCAGCTCAGCACGATGCCGATGGCGTACATCCAGCGGCCGGCGCCGCCGAGGCCGAAGGCGTAAAGTCCAACCAGCGTGAATACGAGCGTGATGAGCGCCACGACGCCCAGCACATGCGATTCAGTCCAGCCCGGAAATCCGAAACCGGTCGCGCTTGTGAGAAACGCGGTGACCAGAAAAATATTGGTCCAGGGCTTGCTGATGCGCGAGATAAAAAGATCGCGCACGACCGGCCAGCCGGCGGCGAGCGCGATGATGCTGAGGATCGTGTGAAACCAGGTGAACGGTGAAAGACCAAGAACCATGTGCGCCCCCTCGATGAATGGAATCATTCTACGATAGGGATTTGCGCGCCGCCATAACGAGAAAGTTGTGAAGGCGGCTAAACTTTAATCGGTGGCGCCGGAAATGTTCAAATTCATCAGACCAGTTTCAACATGACGGCGGCGAACATAATCGCCGCGAGCACGAGCGAGTTCAGCACGAGCAACAGCAGCACGCGCGAGCCGACCGTCCAGATCGCTTCAAGCGAAGTCATCATGCCAATGGCCGACATGGCGACGAGCATCAGCGCCGAGGAGACGTGCGCGCTGGCGGCTTTCAGCGGAGCTGGAATCCAGCCCAGCGATCCCGCGACCACGAGTGTTGCAAACGCAAGAATGAACCACGGCAATTCAAGGCCCGCGAGCGGGGCGTTCCGCCTGCGCCCATAGGCAACGGCGACACCGAGCACAAAGAACGCGATCAGCGAAACGCGAAACAATTTCGTCAGTGTCGCGGTGTTTCCGGCTGTCTCGGAAACGGTAAACCCGGCGGCGACCGCCTGCGGCACGTTGTGGATGGAGCCGCCCAGGAAAATTCCAGCACTCGTCGCATCGAGACCCGCATACACCGCAACGAGCGGGTAGATCACCATCGCGATGGCGCTCAGCGCAATCACACCGACGATCACGAACACGGTGTCCCGCTCGATGCTGCCTTTTTTCGGCAACACGGATGCGATGGCTACGGCGGCGGATGCGCCACAGAAAGCCGTCCCCCCGCCCGCGAGCAAACCGAGCGGCAAGCTCAGTCCAAGCAGGCGCGCGGCCGCAACGCTGAACAGGAGCGTCGCTGAAATCGCAGCAATCACGACAATCGCCGGCGTAATGCCGATCGCCATGACATCGGAGAGCGTGAGACGCGCTCCCAGCAGCGCCACCGCTACCGCGAGGACATGCTTCGCCGCGAAATCTATGCCCGGTACGGCGCGGCTCTTTTTCGTCAGGGAGTGCAACAGCATTCCGAATATCAAGGCGAACAGGAGTCCGGAACCGAAACCGCCGTAATCAAGCAGCCAGGCATGGAGCGCCGCGACGGAAGCGAGCAACAGGCCGGGAATAATGCTGGATGGTGCCGAAGCTGATTTTTTGGGTTTGCGCATGGTCAGTACGAATTTCCGTGACGGTAAATCCAGGAATTGCTGTCGATCAGACGATCGCCGCTCCAGCCGAGCCTGAAATCGCGCAGCCAGCGTAACATGCCGCCCGCATGATACATCCTACCGGAAAAGCGCGCGGCGTTTTGCATCCGCCCGGTGCGGTGCTCGCGCTCCCGCTCATAGGCGCGGAAGGCCGCGCCGATGTCATTGTTGCGCTTGACGTGACGGCCGAGCGCTTCGGCGTCCTCGAGCGCGGCACCCGCGCCCTGCGCAATAAAAGGCAGCATCGGGTGGGCTGCGTCGCCTAACAGCGTGACACGGCCTTCGCCCCATTTGTTTAGCAACGGCCGGTCGGCGAGCGCCCAGCGGTGGAATTCCGTGCCGGCTTCAAAAATCCTGCGGGGAAAATTCGCCCAGCTCGCGAGCGGTTTTGGAATCCGCGCGATGTCGGCGGGGGAGTCCCATTCCTGCGAAGTCCATGCATCGCGGAATACGGCCACCACATTGATCTGCTCGCCATTCGAAACAGGGTAGTGAACGAGATGGGCACCTTCCGAGAGCCAGATGCGCACGTTCGGCTCGGAAAATTCCTGCGGGAGTGATTTCGCTGGGATCAGCGTGCGCCAGGCGACGTAACCGCTGAAATCCGGCTGGCCTTCGTCATGCAAATGCTCGCGCACCTTCGACCACAATCCATCCGCGCCCACGATGCCGATGCCGATATGCTCTTCGGTCTTTCGGTTGCGCATGGTGAGGGCAGTGACGCCGCGCGGGTGGTCGGCGAGTTCGGTGATGTCCGCACCAAATTCAAAAACAATATCCACATTGTCGCGCGCAATCGTATGCAGCGCTTGCTGGATGTCCGCGCGCATGGTCAGCAGCCACGGGCTGCCATAATTGCGGGCGGCTTTCTTGATCGGAGCGCGCGCCAGAATGCGGCCGCTGCCGCCGTCGCCGACAATCAATTCATCAGCCTCCACCGCGCGCTGCTGTACAAGCTCGAGCGCGCCGATGGCTTTCAGCGCGGCGGTGGCGTTGGGCGTGAGCTGGATGCCCGCGCCAATTTCCTGGATACCGGATTCGCGTTCAATGACGACGGGGCGGAAGCCCGTGCGCGCCAGCACAATCGACGAGGCCAGTCCGCCGATCCCTGCGCCCGCGACGAGGATGGTGCGGGAGCGTGCCATTTCTACAGGGTCAGGCTGCTTTGCCGGTCAGCGCACATTCCGCCGGACGCGCGCCGGCGGCGGGCAGTTTGGGGTCGTGCTTGTAGAGGGTGGAGCAGTAAGGGCAGATGATCTCGTTGTCGCCGCCCATGTCGAGATAGACATGCGGGTGATCGTTCGGCGGCAGCGCGCCCACGCATTTGAATTCGCGCGCGCCGATCTCGACGACCGAGATGCCCGGCTCGTTGTGGAAATGAGGAACGATGATGACCGCCATATCCGCCTCTATGCCCGCCTTTGTCTGACATCGAACAGGGCGTTTCCTAGCGCAAGGGCGGGGCGGTCGCCATATGTCACGTTGATGCCCCGGTAACCCTTGAGCGGGTACGGATTTTGCTTGGATCAAGGCAGCGGACCCTACCGCTGCCTTAATTGCTGCTCATATGGGCAACGTCATGAAACGGATTTTCCTGTCCCTTGCCGCCCTGATTCTCCTCTCGGCCAGCCTTTATGCGCTGATGCCTGAGGCGGGCCGCGCTTTGACGTGGCGGATCGCGGCCGAGGAGCCGGAAAAGCTCGCCGACATGCAACTGGCCGAGACTTTCGATGCGGATCTGGCGGTGACTGAAATCAAGGCAGCGCTTGACCGCGATGACATCGAACTGGCCGAGAGTTTCTTGGCGCTTGCCGACGAGCGCGCCGTTGCGGTGCCGGCTCACCTGAAAACCCGGCTCGCCAACGCAAAGACCACCTGGGAACAGGCCAAGCGCGCGGTGAAGGATTTCGGACATGGTTTTCTGACAGGCGCGCCCGAGAGCGCCGCCGGCATGGCCGGCGCTACCGCCGGCGATCTGATGGTTTACGGCGACGTGCGCGATCTCGCCCGTGAGGGACTGCGGGCCGCTCAGGGCCAGCAGGTCGATCCCCTGATGGCGAGCCTTGCCGCGGCGGGTCTTGCCGTGACGGTTGGCACTTATATGTCGGATGGCCTCGCCGCGCCGGCGCGCACCGGCATCAGCATGTTCAAGGCATCACGCCGCGCGGGCAAGCTCAGCGTTAATCTTGTCTCCGACGCGAGCCGCCTCGCGCGCACGGGCGGCACCGCCAAGCTCGTCAATGCATTCGCGGATCTGGGCAAGATCGAAAGCAAGGCGGGAGCCCGCACAGCGCTCGAAGGCCTTCGTCACGCCGACAACGTAACCGATCTCACCAAGGTCGGACGTCTCGCGGAGAAGAACGGATCGAAGACGCTGGCGATTTTGAAAACGCTTGGACGCGGCGCATTCGTGATCGGCGCAGGTGCGCTTACCGCCAGCCTCTGGATCATGGGCGCCGGCATCAATATTTTCCTGCTCGTGATTGCGATCTGTTCGCTGTTCGCGGGCGTGGTGCGTTTGCTCTGGCCGGCCGTGCGCTATGCCGGAGCGAAAGCAGTCGCCGCCGCCTAGTATCGGCCGATACATCCGGCTAAGACGGTCGCCTTCCGCAATCATTCATTCTTTCAGCCAATGCAATCTTTCATCCATAAAGGCATCGAGATCGCTTTTCGCGACGAGGGCGAGGGCGAGCCGGTCGTGATGGTCCACGGCTTTGCTTCCAACAAGGAAGCGAACTGGGTGGTGACCAGCTGGTTCAAGACGATCACGCAATCGGGCCGCCGCGCCATCGCACTCGACAATCGCGGTCACGGGCTTTCGACCAAGTTCTACGATCCCGCCGACTATCACTCCTCGAAAATGGCGGGTGACGTCGCGGCGCTGATGGATCACCTGCAAATCGAACGGGCCGACTTGATGGGCTATTCGATGGGTACGCGGATTTCCGCGTTTCTTTGTCTTGAGCATCCGAAGCGCGTGCGTTCGGCGGTGTTCGGCGGGCTTGGCTGGCATCTCGTTGAGAACGAGGGACTCTATTGGGGCGTTGCGGAGGCGCTCGAAGCGCCTTCGCTCGAGGACGTGAAGCTGAATCTGAAAGGCTATTTGTTCCGCTCCTTCGCGGAATCCACGCTGTCGGATTTGAAGGCGCTAGCGGCCTGCATCCGAGGCTCGCGCCAGACGCTTTCGCCCGATCAGTTGAAGAAAATCGATTGCCCGGTCCTGGTCGCGGTCGGCACCACGGACCAGATTGCCGGTTCGGCTTCCACGCTCGCCGCGCTGATCCCGGGCGCGGAAGTGCTGGACATTCCGGGGCGCGATCACATGCTTGCGGTGGGAGATAAAGTGTTCAAGCAGGGCGTGGTGGATTTTCTGAACAAGCGGCCATGACGGGGGCGCATAACAGCATTTTCACCTTTGAATGCTGTTATTAACTGCGCCTGTTTCAGATGTGCTAAAAGCCTGACCGAATGAGGACGAGAGCCCGATGGCACAACGTCAAACCAAGATCAGCAGCCTGCGCACCGTCGATCCGGTGTGGCAGCGCATCCGTGACGAGGCGGCCGAGATCGCGTCGCGCGAACCGCCGCTCGCGAGCTTCATCTTCGCCACCATCCTGCACCACGATTCACTGGAGCAGGCGATTGCGCAGCGCATTGTGGACCGGCTGGAGCATCCGACGCTGGCGGGCGAACTGATCCGTCAGGCCTACGACGAACTTTTTGCCGCCGAGCCGAGCATCGGTGAAGTCTTCCGCGCCGACATCGCCGCCGTATCCGAGCGCGATCCGGCGACCACGCGCTATCTTGAGCCGGTTCTCTATTTCAAGGGCTTCCATGCGTTGCAAACTTACCGCCTCGCGCATTTTTTGTGGAAGCGGAACCGGCAGGATTTCGCGCTTTATCTGCAAAGCCGCGCTTCAGCAGTGTTCGGTGTGGACATTCATCCGAATGCCCGGATCGGACGCGGCATCTTTTTCGACCACGCGACGGGAATTGTGATCGGCGCGACCTCGGTGATCGATGACGACGTTTCGATGCTGCATGGGGTAACGCTTGGCGGCACCGGCAAGGAGCGCGGCGACCGCCATCCGAAGATCCGTCGGGGGGTGCTGATCGGCGCCGGGGCCAAGATTCTCGGCAACATCGAAGTCGGCTCCTGTTCGCGCGTGGCGGCGGGCTCCGTGGTGCTGAAACCGGTGCCGCCTAACACGACGGTGGCGGGCATTCCGGCGCGCGTGGTCGGCAAGGCCGATTGTTCCGATACGCCCGCGCATACGATGGATCAGTTTTTCGATATGCCGCCTTTCGCAGGCGAAGCGATCTAAACCATTCTGCTTGTTGAATTTGCCCGCATGGTGCTCGCTTCGCTCGCCACGCGGGCGACTTGCCGGATGATGCTTGGCGCGGGTAGGTTGCCCGCGCCTTTCCTTTTAGCCCGGAGATTCCCTTGGACCGCCAGGAACTCGACCGTCTGCAAGACTACCTGCGGCGGATGCTCAATCCGGAAATCGGGCTTGCTTCGCGCGCGCAGCGCGAGGACATGGCGGATGTGATCCTGAACGACGAACCCATCGGCCGCATTACTGTGGACGATGAAGACGGCGACCGGTCGTACAATGTCACCATTCCGATCGAGATGCCTTCGGCAACGCCGAACCTGAACGAAGCCGTGCGCGGGAAATTCGGTAATCCGAAACTGCGCGTCGTGCCGCGCCCGAAGAAAACGGATTCCTCCGAGATCTATCTCGACGACGAATATATCGCCGTGCTGTTTCGCGACGACGCATCGGGCCGTGCCTGGACCTTCGAAATGGCGGTGCTCGACATCGATCTTGATCCCGCGGGCGAGGCCTGAGCGCGAAGATCAATGCCCATCTATTCCCTCGACGGCATCAATCCTGAATTTCCTGCGTCCGGAGATTATTACGTCACCGCCGAAGCGGTGCTGACCGGAAAGGTGCGGATCGGTGAGGCAGCCAGCATCTGGTTCTGCGCGGTGCTGCGCGGCGACAATGAATGGATCGAGATCGGCCCGCGCACGAACATCCAGGATAATTGTGTTCTCCACACCGATCCCGGCTTTCCGATGAAAATCGGCGAAGGCTGCACCATCGGCCATGGAGCAATTCTTCATGGCTGCACCATCGGCGAGAATTCGCTGATCGGCATGGGCGCGACTGTGCTCAACGGCGCGAAGATCGGAAAGAACTGCATTGTCGGCGCGAATTCCCTCGTCACCGAGGGCAAGGAATTTCCCGATAACTCGCTGATTGTCGGCTCGCCCGCGCGCTCGATCCGCAAGGTGGAAGAGAACACCGTGCAGTTTCTGAGGGGCGCCGCGCAGATCTATGTGGACCGCGCGAAGCGCTACAAGGCTGGACTCAAGAAAATCGGTTGAAGCAAGCGTTCAATAAGAATCGTGTTCGCTTTAGGGGGGGCAAATGCGGTTACAGACACGCCTGACTGAAAAACTTGGAATTCAGCACCCAATCTTGCTGGCTCCGATGGGAGTTATTGCCGGCGGGCGGCTCGCGGCGGCGGTAACCAACGCCGGCGGACTGGGCATCATCGGCGGCGGCTACGGGGACGCGGGCTGGCTGAAGCAGCAGTTCAAGGCGGCGGGGAATGCGCGCGTAGGCTGCGGATTCATCACCTGGTCGATGGAGAGAGAACCGGCCTTGCTCGATCTTGTGCTCGATCACAAGCCCGCCGTGCTCATGCTCTCATTCGGCTCGCCTTTGCCCCACGCCGAGAAAATCAAGAAGCTGGGCATACCGCTAATCTGCCAAGTCCAGGGGATGGTTTACGCCCGCGAAGCGGTCGACGCCGGTGCTGACATTATTGTCGCTGAGGGATGTGAGGCGGGGGGACACAGCGGTTATCGTTCGACTTTCTCGCTTGTCACCGAAGTAGCCGAGTATCTTGCCGCAAAGTCGCCGGAGACAATCCTGGTTGCCGCGGGCGGCGTCGCGGATGGGCGTCATCTGGCTGCGGCGCTTATGCTGGGCGCCGAGGGAGTTCTTGTCGGCACACGATTCATTACCGCCGAAGAGTCCGAAGCGCCCGATGGGTTCCGGCAGGCCATCGTCAATGCAAATGGCGATGCAACGATGAAATCGAACAGCGTTGATGTGGTCAGAGGGCGATACTGGCCAAATCCGGAATTTGTGGTCCGCGTTCTCAAGACCGGCTTTGTCGAAAAGTGGCACGGACGCGAGCGCGAGCTGGAAAAGTCATTCGACAGCGAGACCGAGAAATTCTGGCAAGCATTCAAATCGGGCGATGCCGAAAATTCCGGCGTGCTTGCCGGTGAAGCGTCTGGCGTAATCCATGAGGTTCTTCCCGCCGCCAAGATTATTGACGAGATGGTGTCAGGGGCGTGCCAGCTCCTGAAGTCAGGTCACAAATTTATTTTGGATTGATCTACCTGAACCATATCAGCGCGCCGCCGATCAGCAGGATTGCAACGAACACTACTTTGCCAAAACCCGTAAGCGGATAAGGGTTTGGTGACTTGCAATGCGGGCAGTTGCCGAGCCAGCGCAGTTTTCCGTTGGGGCTGACCTCGTGCAGCACTTTTCCGCAGCTATGACAGTGAACAAGCGCCATCTTACTCTCTTGCTGAAATGGGTGAGGCCGGCCTTTGGGGGAAGGCCGGCCTCTGCTTACCTGGTCCGGGGACGGGGAGGGGTGGGGACGTGACCAGGCAGCAATCT
>CAZUJE010000022.1:0-11635 GCA_964620215.1 uncultured Hyphomicrobiales bacterium | reverse complement strand
CTGCTTACCTGGTCCGGGGACGGGGAGGGGTGGGGACGTGACCAGGCAGCAATCTCTGAATTCCCCTGTTTGTTTTCAGCGCGCTTGCGACGCGACGTAAGGCGTCGGGCGGTCGTCGCCGAGTGAAACCCAGATATTCGGATCGGACTGGCTCTGGCGCTTGGTGTAGCGGTAGCCGGTCTGCGACCAGGGCAGGATTTCCTCGACCTGGTTGTCGAGAATGAACTCGCCCTTGTTGGTGCGGACGGTCAGCACGGAATGCCCGTCGCCCTTCTTGTCGCGCACCACGGTGATGAGCAGCGCCTCGCGCGGCCAACCAAGTTGCATCAGCATCTTGCGCTTGAGCAGGACGTAGTCCTCGCAGTCGCCGTATCCGTCTTCCGGATAGGTCCACTTTTCGATGACGCCGTAATGCTCAAGATCGGTCAGCGGTTTGATGCGCTCGTTTACGAAACGGTTGACCCGCTCCATTTCCTTGCGCGCCGTCGCCGTGAGATCGACATCGCGCGGCTCACTGGCCTCGGCGCGGCATTCCCATGGCCGGTCCTGGCAGAACTGGACCCAGCCGATCGGCGGACGCGAATTCTCGCCCACCGAAACATAAAGCAGTCGCTCCCGTGGATTGCCGAATGCCGGTGACAATGCACCCGCCGCGGCAATCGCGACGAACACGGACGCGATCTTTGTCGCGTTTCGCATCGTGGCGCTCATGTGGCCCCTCCCGTTTCTTGGAGCCACACTAAGTACGCAGCACTTGCGCCCGGCATAAAATGCGCGCGCGAAACCGAGCTAAACTTTCACGAAATAAAAATCGAATTTTCAAAAAACAAAATTCGAATTTGCTTCAAATTCGATTGTCTAAAATTTTATGCAAATTTGAATTTTTGGAACTGCCCGGAAATGGCCGCGATCTTTCATGCGGGCGGATTTCCCGGATGGTCTTGCGAGGCCGTAAACGGCAACGCCGAACGGCCATTAAAAAATGGATTGCGCGATTTCGCGCAGCCATGCGCGCAACGCAAGGACACATCTCGTTTTTGGAATGGTTTTTGAATCGTAAAAAACGAAGGCCGCCAAACTGGCGGCCTTGCGGAATTCGCGGGTATTGCAGGCTCTGCTTAGTGGCCCGCGCCGCCGACCTCGTGTTCGAGGGTATCGGGGTTCTGGACGCGGCTGAATTCGACCGCGAAACCGGTTTCCAGCACGCGGACCACGCGCGACGGCGTGCGGCCGACGGTGACCGGGGAGCCGAGCGGGAGCTTGATGCTGGTGGCGAGCATGGCGCCCGAGAGCGACACGTCCACGACGCGGCAGTCGGTCTTGCTGCCATCCGCCAGCGTGATGGTGGTGCGCGGATTGCGCAGCTCGAAACGGGCGTGGCGGCGGTCTTCCGGCAGGCCCAGCACATTGCGGTTGGCGAACCAGGTGAGCTGGTCCGCGATCTTGTCGCGGCGGCGGATGGTGGCGGAAACCGTCATCGCGAAACCGCCTTCGGACGCGCGGGTGCAACGGCCTTCGACGCGGCCAAGATGGTCGATATAGGCCACTACATGCTCGCCGACGCGGGGCGGCATCGCGGTCGTGAACGACACGCCGCCCGGGGACATATTGACGGTCTGGCAAGCGAATTCCTGCCGGTCCTCGCGCATGAAGCGCCCGAGCAAATTCACTGTTACGCGCTGATGCTTGCGCCGCTCCTGGCTAAGCGGAAGCACTCTCGCCGGTTTGTTTTCGCCCATTACCGATCGGCCGTATTCAAAAATTGATACGGAAACCTACCGGCCTGTAGTTAACGGGAAGTGTCAGGCGGGCGACCGAGCGCCCAATGCGTTAACGGGAATTATGCCCGTCCGCCGGTCAGGAGTCGTAACCGTCCGGTTACTGCACGCATAGGTGGTGTCACGAGATCGATCTCGGTGCCGTCCGGTCCCTGCGAGCGGTGAAGCTGGCGCGAAGTGACAAGCCGAAGCTTCGTGAGCGGGGTCGAGCCAGCCCAGAACGGGGTATCGAATGCGCTCAGTGCGCCGAGCATCCTGGTGTGGGTCCGGCCCCTGTGCCGCAAGGGTAAAGCGATAAGCTCGAGATTGAGGCTGCGGCCGTCTCCGGTTTCGCCGCGAATGCCCGCGACCGCGGGGAGTGCCGCGGCGGCGACACCATCCAGCATCGAATTCAGGTCATGCCAGTCCTCGGGGGCGAACATCTCGGAGAATGCACGGCCCTTCAATTCACGTCCCAAAAGAGAACAGATGCGCGTGCCGGCGAGCCGCACCACATGGCGGTCGCAGGCGTTAAATTCCAGCAGCAAAATATCGCCGAGCAGCGTGCGCACGGCCGCCGGATCGAGATCGCTGCGCTCAGGCGCCGAGCGTCCCGCGCGCAGGCGGTCCCAGTAACTGTAAAGATCGCGGCTTACGGCATGTTTCATGTTTCTGCTCCGGCGCGAACTGACCCGTAAGGAGACGGATACCGTTCGCGCGGGGCATACGGAGCAGATCGCGTGCCGCCCGCTTTGGGACGCGCGCGCACATGCCGCGCCGCGCGGGTTAGGGTTAAGTCCCGGTTTCAGTCGAAGTTTGCTTTTGATTTGATAGGCTCAACTCGAAAGCGCATTCGATCCCCGTTCGGCGCGAAATCACGAACAGGTCTGCGACCCAACTTCCTCACGGGGAGGCGGGACGTGACGGGGCCCGCGGGAGCGGGGGCTTCCCGCGGGCTTCCCACTCTTTATTTCACGAGAAATTCCGGCTTGCTTGCCCTGCCAGTCGGCGGGGCTTATCACTCGTTCGAATGCTCGAACGTAACACCGGCGCCTCCTCCGAACCGATCTTCAACATTCCCTGGATCGTCATGCTGCTCTCCGGAGCGATGGCGCTGATCCATGGCGTGCGGGCGCTGCTCGACGCCAAAACCGATCTTGAAGTCCTCGTGTGGTTCGCCTTCCTGCCGGCCCGCTACGCATCGCGGGTGCCGTTGCCGGGCGGAGAGGCGGCGGACGCGTGGACATTCGTGACCTATGCCTTCCTGCATGGCGACATCACGCATCTCATTGTGAATCTCGTCTGGCTTCTTGCATTCGGAAGTCCGGTGGCGTGGCGCTTCGGAGCGATCCGTTTTTCCATATTCTTTGCCGTGACGGCCGCCGCGGGAGCGCTTGCGCATCTCGCCACGAATTTCGGCGAGATCAATCCGCTGGTCGGCGCGTCGGCGGCGATCTCCGGCGCGATGGCGGCTGCACTCAGATTCGTGTTCCAGGAAGGCGGCCCGCTCGGCATGTTCCGGGGGCGGGGGCCGGAATCGTTTCGGGTGC
Source organism: uncultured Hyphomicrobiales bacterium (assembly GCA_964620215.1). Classification (GTDB taxonomy): domain Bacteria; phylum Pseudomonadota; class Alphaproteobacteria; order Rhizobiales; family Xanthobacteraceae; genus JAUSIF01. Next base: position 8,328 of record CAZUJE010000022.1, on the reverse strand, counting down.
CTGCCGCGTCACTGATGCAGGCATTCAAGAATCGTCAGGTGCTCATTTTCGTGGGCGTGTGGTTCGTCATCAATATTTTCTTCGGGCTTGGCTCTATTCCGGAACTGACCGGTGGAAATACGGTGGCTTGGCAGGCCCATTTCGGGGGCTTCTTCGCGGGATTGCTGTTATTCCCGCTGTTCGATCCGGTTGGCTCCAGCCGCAACTAAACGCTTGCCGGAACTTTTTTCCGGCAGCATCATTTCCGTGGGGATGCTCATGGAGGTCGTTGATGACAGTCCGTGCTATTCTTTCACTGAAAGGCCGTGAAGTAACGACGGTCGCGCCCGAAGCCTCGTTGCTTGAAGCGGCGCAGACGTTAAGCGAGCAGCGCATCGGCTCCCTGGTCATTACCTCGGTCGGCAAGAAGATCGCCGGCATTATTTCCGAACGGGACATCGTGCGCGCGGTCGCGAGCCGGGGCGAAGCGGCGCTCAATCAGCCGGTCAAGGAATTCATGACCAAGACCGTCATCACCTGCACGGCGGACGACACCATGAATGTGCTGATGTCGCGCATGACCGCTGGCCGCTTCCGGCATCTGCCTGTATTGGAGGATGGCCAGCTCGACGGGATTATTTCCATCGGAGACGTGGTGAAATTCCGCGTGGCCGAGATGGAGCGCGAGCATGAGGCGCTGAAGCAATATATCGCGACGGCTTAATTGTTTGAGCGTGATCTAGCGCAGCGCCGCCACCGTCTCGGAAATCTCGCCAAGCATTTTCTCGGTGGCTTCCTCGCCGAGCCTGATGGCCTCTTCGGCGCGGTGGAATTCAAACAGGCCGACTTTCCCGAGCTTCGGTGAAATCATCAGGTCGGGCGGATCGCCGGCCAGGCGCGAGCGCGCGATGCGGTCCTGCGTGATGTTGAAGGCATCCACCATCACGGACGTAATTCCGCGCGGGCCGGCGCCATCGGCCAGCAGATCGCGGCGGAAGAATTGCAGCGGGTTCACGATCCGGCGCGGCTCGCGTTCGCTTTCCGGGATTTCGTTGTTCTCAAGGGTCTGGATGACCGTGCCCCTCCCGAATATATCGGCGTGGAGATTGACGGCGATCACCACGCGCGCGCCGAGCGCGCGGGCGGCGGAAACCGGGATCGGGTTCACGAGAGCGCCATCCATCAGCCAGCGGCCTTGCAGCTTGACCGGACTGAAAATGCCGGGGAGGGCGTAACTCGCCCGGATTGCGTCGATCAGCGGTCCTTGCGTGATCCAGATTTCATGGCCGGAGCCGACTTCGGTGGCGATGGCGGCAAAGCGCTTATCGAGCGCTTCAATATCAGTCTCGCCAAAATTCTGTATCATCAGCCGCGCCAGGCGGGTGCCATTGATGAGGCCGTTCTGCCCGATGCGGAAATCCATCAGGCCGAACACACGCCGCTTGGTGATGGCGCGGCACCAGTCTTCGAGCACGTCGAGCCGGCCCGCTGCGTATGCGCCGCCGACCAGCGCGCCGATCGAAGTGCCGGCGATTATGTCGGGGACGATATTGTTTTTCAGAAGCGTGCGGATGACGCCGATATGCGCCCAGCCGCGCGCGGCACCGCCGCCGAGGGCAAGGCCAATGCGAGGGGCGGCCTGCTTTGGTTCCTGGCGGTCCACCGGCTGATCCGGTTCGAAACCGCCGTCATTCCGTTTCCAGAGACGAAACAGCATATCCACTCCCGGCGCGGCACGCGAAGCTAATCAGATTTCGTGCGGCGTGTGTCGGCTCACGCATTCACATTTAGTGACGAAGCGTGTCGGAAAAAGGCCCGCCGTATTACAGAAAAGACAGGCTGCCCGCTTTCGCATCAAGCCTGCGATAAAAGCAGGAGCGGCGGCCGGTGTGACAGGCGACGCCCTTTCCGCCGAGCTTCGCCTTCACCAGCAACGCATCCTGATCGCAATCGACGAGGATCTCGGAGACGGTCAGCGTATTCCCGCTGGTCTCGCCCTTGCGCCAGAGTTGCTTGCGCGAGCGCGACCAGAACCAGGCCTCATTGGTCTGCATGGTTTTGGAGAGCGCCTCTTCATTCATGTGCGCCAGCATCAGCACAGAGCCATCGCCCGCGTCGGTGACGATGCAGGAAATCAGCCCATGCTCGTCGAAGCGGGGCGTGAAGACGGTGCCGGTCTCTAGCGCTTTCGCGTCGCCGGGTTTTGCGAAGCGGGTCATGGTGCTCTCCTGAAGCGGCGGGAATCGAGCGGATCAACTAACGCAAAGAAAAAGGCCTCGGACAAGTCCGAGGCCTCGAAACTCTCCGGCAGTCAGAACTTAGCGGCTCTGACGGACGAGGGTGATGAAGCGGACTTGCTCTGCCGGATCGTCGCGGAAGACGCCGCTGAACTGCGTCGTCACCGTGGACGAGCCGTGCTTCTGGATGCCGCGCATGGCCATGCACATATGCTCGGCTTCGATCATGATGGCCACACCGCGCGCCTTCAGGTGGTCGTCGATGGCGCCGATGATCTGCGAGGTGAGGTGTTCCTGCGTCTGCAAGCGGCGGGCGAACATATCCACGACGCGGGCGATCTTGGACAGGCCAACCACGCGATCCATCGGGAAATAGGCGATGTGCGCCTTGCCGATGATCGGAAGCATGTGGTGTTCGCAGTAGGAATAGAACGGGATGTCGCGCAACAGAACGAGATCGTCGAAATGGCCGATCTCGCCGAATGTGCGGCCCAGTTCTTCCTCCGGCGACATGCCGTAGCCGGTAAAAAATTGTTCGAGTGCTTTGACTACCCGCTTGGGCGTATCCAGCAGACCCTCGCGGTTCGGATTGTCGCCAATCCAGTTCACGAGTACTCGCGCGGCGGCTTCAGCCTGTTCGCGAGTAGGCCGTTGCGGGACGGCTTCGGTCCTATCTACACGCGGCTGGAGCGTGGTTACTACGGCGTCCATGACTTCTTCTTCTCCCCGTTCGACCGGCAACTCTATGAGCTGACCGGAGTGTCACCGGTGTGCACCCCTGGCGGCCATCCATCAGGACGGACTTCAGACCGCAGTAATTCCTTGGCGGGAAATTCCAGCAGCGCTGAAATCTTCCGCCTGTCCCTAGCGACCACCATATTGACCTGGGTTTCGTAACCTCAGAACGACGCCCACCACGGGTTTCGCAAGTCCCGCTTGATCGACAACGTAGTCACCGATCAAGGCAGAATTCTAGCAGCCGTAAAAAGTTCCGGAAGTCCCATTATCAAACTATGTTAGTGACTTAGGTGAATGCCCATTCAGACTGATTGGCCGGATGTTTACGATGCTGGATGACGTCTATAATCGCAGGATTCTGGAGCTGGCCGGGGACATCCCCCGGATCGGAAGGCTTAAAAAGCCCGACGCCAGCGCTACCGCCCACTCAAAGCTTTGTGGGTCGACGGTCACCATAGACCTAAGGATGGATGGGGATACCGTCACGGACTTCGCCCATGAGGTCAAAGCCTGCGCTTTGGGGCAGGCGTCGTCCTCGATCATGGCTCGGCACGTCGTAGGCGCCAAAGCCGGGCATTTACGCGACATCCGGTCGCGTATGCAGAAGATGCTTAAAGAGAACGGGAAGCCGCCCTCCGGGGAGTGGTCGGATCTGGCCGTCCTTGAGCCGGTCCGGGATTACCCGGCCCGCCATGCCTCCACGATGCTGACCTTTGACGCGGTGGTCGATGCGATCGGCCAGATCGAAGCCAGACGCCGCGCCCAGGCGGCGGAGTGACCCCGAAAGAGCTGCTAGCGCTGGTTGTCCAACTGCCTGCCCGCCTGGGCAGGGCGCTGATTTGGGTTTACCGGCATTCTCTTTCCGCGATTTTCGGCCGCACCTGCCGCCATCTCCCCACCTGTTCGCAATATGCCGATGAGGCGCTGGACCGCCACGGACTTTGGGCTGGAGGATGGATGACGCTGGGGCGGATTTGCCGCTGCCAGCCTTACGGCACTTCCGGTCTGGATTTCGTGCCGCGCCGAATCGATGAAACCGCCCGCTGGTATCTGCCGTGGCGCTACGCGCTGTGGCGGACGACCAATGAAGATGTACGCGAAGATGTACGCGCCGGGAGCGAGGCGGTGCCCCCGGCGCGCCAAGCACCTAACGACCCAGACTGACCAATTCCTCGAGCCGTTTCGGCGCTTCCTTGGATCCGTATTCTTTTGCTTTTTCGTACCAGTCCCGTGCCTTCGCGATGTCCGGGCCGGGGCCAAGGACGCCGAGTTTCCTCAAGACAATCGGGTCGTAAGTCGCGGCCAGCGCATAGGCCGCGTCAGAACTTTTCGCCTCCGCCGCGCGCTTGAACAAAAGCCGCGCGCCGGCGAGATCGCCGCTCATCAACATTTTTTCTCCGCGCTTCAGGAGCAACGCCAGTTCCTCCGGGTCCATTTCAGGAGCGGGCGGAGCGGCGGGTTGCGCGGGTGCAGGAGCCGCGATGCGCGGGATCGAAGTCGTCTGCACGGGCTTCGGCTGAAGCTGCGAAGCTGTGCCTGGTGTTTCTTCCTTCGGATTCCAGTCGAGCCGGATATTTTTTTGATCGATCACGGTGTTGTCGGCGCGTTTCAGCGTGACGGAATATTCCATGACGCCCTTGTAATCTTTTGGCGGGCGGATCGTGGTTTGCGAAAGTTCTCCGGCCGTGACGATCCAGCCGGTCGCGCCCCAGGGCGTGCCGTTGCTGAGCACGGTGCCGGGAGCCAGCCCGCTGATGATTGCGTTGGCGCCTTCAACCGGTCCTTCCGCGACGGCGCCGACTAGAATTTCGTCATTGCTTTCCATCACCGCGCCGTCCGCCACGAGGCGCGGGTCGGCGGGATTGCGTTTTTTCTTGTCAGCGCTGACCGCGGCGAGCTGGATGATCTGATCGCCCATGCTGGACGACCACATTTTCTGCAACCAGATCCTGTCGATCGCGTAGTAGCTCGCCGCTCCCGCGAACAGCACCGTGCCGAAAATCGCGAGCGGAATTCTCCAGTTGTTCGCGTTCGGCACATGCACCGGCGGCAGCGGACGCTGGCGCGGATCGCGTTCGCGCTGGATGCGGCGGTGTTCCGAGATGATCGAACGCGAGAGCCGGTCGTAGCTGCCCGGAGAGAGCGGCGGCGAGCCTTCGGCGATCCACGGCTGCTCCGTTGCGAACGGGGCGCCGGCGGTTTGCTGTGGCTGGAGCGGATCGGTGTGTTGCGGGTAGGGACGATGGGTTGGAGTACTCATTACAAATCTCCGAACTCTGGCCTGTTAATTTCCAGTCAGTCTCCTTTTTGGTTGAGCGTGATCCTTGTTCCGAAAACCGGCTTCCACTTTTCGGGGATCACGCTCGCTGTTTCATCGCTTCTCGCGGGACTGCTTCCAGGTGAGGAAGGCCTCGAACAGTTGCTCGCGTTCGTCCGCGAAGGCGGTTGGCCTGGCGGCGGCCGCGTCTCGCTTCACCGCCGCGAGGAAGGTGTTAAATTCGGCGCGCTCGCTGTCCGCGATTTTGGGCAGGTTCTTTTGCAACCATTCCTCGGCGGCATCGAAGCGTTTCCAGCCGGGAAGGGTGGCCGCGAGGTTGGCTTCCTTCCATTTCGGATGGCGTGGAGCTTTCTGGAATTCAGCCAGGCGCGGGAAGAATTGCTCCACGAACTTCACCGTGCGCTGGTAACGGTCCGTGCCCTTCGGCCAGTTGTAGGCGATGAGCACGGCGCCGACCGCGACCGAGTCCACGCTTGTCCCCGCCTCGATCAGGTTCGGGTAATCGTCATGCGTGAAGGTGGTCGGCAGGTAATCGTTTTGGAGGGGCTTGGCGTAGGCCACCGGCAGGAGACGGAAGCCGTCGGATGATTTCAGCGTGCGGGTGGAGCCGGTCGGCTTGCCCGCAATCAAGATGGATGCTGTGATCTCGCCCCTTTTCAGGGCTTCGAATGCGTCGCCCTGGCTCATGTTCACTTCGATCGGCTTCACGCCGAGCTTTTCGAAAATGTCGCGGGTCGAAAGCTGCGTGCCGCTGCCGATGTCGGAGAAATTGACTTTCTTTCCGCCAAGCTGGTCGATGGCGGTGATGCCGGACTCAGCACGGACAATCAGATGCAGCTCTTCGTTGAAGAGCTTGGCGATATAGACGATTTGCCCGTCGATATTGCCAATCTCGTTCGTGCGCTTGAAATAACCAAGCAGGTTCGACTGCGTGATGCCGAGATCGACGCCCTTCAGATAGCGCACGTCGCGGATGTTCTGGCCGCCGCCTTTGCCGATGACAGGCAAAATGCGGAAGTCGTTGCCGTTATCCAGCACGGCTGACAAATCATAAGCGATGCTGAGATAGGTTGCGTTTGGATTGCCGGACACGATGGTGATCGTGTTCTGGTTGATCTGCCACGCCTGCTGGACTTGCGCCTGCGTTTCGGGCGCGCCGTTTTTCTTCCACGGACGCGAATCCTGGGCGCTGGCTGGCTGAAGAAGGACGCAGATCCCCGTTGCCGCGGCGAGCGCCGCAGCGAATACACGTTTACTCATACTCACGCCGGAAGGAAGAAACGACCCCGTCTCTTCTCAACCGCTCCCTGACCGGCACGGTCCCATCGCCCCGATGGACCAGTGCTAGACCCCATCTCGCCGGCTTCGCCCGAATTGTTGAAGGCTGCGCGGACTTGAGCGCTTTGAAGTGGCGGGACTCTCGTCAGCGAATGGGGCGGCAGATTGCAGCGTTTGTGGCAACAGGGAGGTATTGTAGGGATTGAATATTTGGTGTTCTCCTTTTTCCCGCACGGGTTGATTCACCCGATGCAAAGCCTGCGGGAATCCGCTGCGTCGGATCTCGCACACAACTTGAACGTCACGCTTACCTGCATCCGTAGGCAGCGAGTGAGCAACAGGAGAGAAGAATGGTCGCGCTGACCTTTCCCGACGGCGCACGCCGCGAATATCCCGACAACAGCACCGGCTTTGAAATCGCGAAGGGAATTTCCCCATCGCTCGCCAAGCGCACGGTCGCGATGGCGCTCGATGGCGTGCTGACGGACTTGCACGACAAGCTCGATAAGGACGTAAAAATCGAATTTATTTCGCGCGACGATCCGCGCGCGCTCGAATTGATCCGCCATGACGCGGCGCATGTGATGGCGGAAGCCGTGCAGGCGCTCTGGCCCGGCACGCAGGTGACCATCGGGCCGGTGATCGAGAACGGTTTCTATTACGACTTCTTCCGCAACGAACCGTTCACGCCGGAAGACCTGCCGGTCATCGAGAAGAAAATGCGCGAGATCATCGCGAAGGATAAACCCTTTACGAAGGAAATCTGGACGCGCGATCAGGCGAAAAAATTCTTCAAGGACAAGGGCGAGAATTTCAAGGTCGAACTGGTGGATACGATTCCCGCCGGAGACGACCTGAAAATCTACAAGCAGGGCGACTGGCTCGATCTCTGCCGCGGCCCGCACATGACCTCGACCGGCAAGATCGGGAACGCTTTCAAGTTGATGAAGGTAGCCGGCGCCTATTGGCGCGGCGACGCCAAGAACCCGATGCTGACCCGCATCTACGGCACCGCATGGCCGGAGCAGAAACAGCTCGACGAATACATCCACATGCTGGAGGAGGCGGAGAAGCGCGACCATCGCCGCCTTGGCCGCGAGATGGATTTGTTTCACTTCCAGGAAGACGCGCCGGGGGCGGTGTTCTGGCACGCAAAAGGCTGGACGCTGTTCGAAACGCTCATTGCATACATGCGCCGCCGCCAGCAGGAGGCGGGCTACAACGAGGTGAACACGCCGCAGCTCATGGACTCTCGGCTTTGGGTCACGACCGGCCACATGGAAAAGTATCGCGAGATGCTTTTCCTCACCGAGCAGCGCGAGGACGACGAGCGGACTTACACGATCAAGCCGATGAACTGCCCGGGCCACGTGCAGCTCTTTAAAAATGGGCTGAAGTCCTATCGCGACCTGCCTTTGCGAATAGCCGAGTTCGGCAAGGTGCATCGCTTCGAGCCGTCGGGCGCGTTGCACGGGCTGATGCGCGTGCGCGCCTTCACGCAGGACGACGCGCATATTTTCGTCACCGAGGAGCAGATCACCGAGGTCTGCCTCGGCATCCATCATCAACTTTTGTCGATCTATTCCGATTTCGGCTTCGAGAATGTCGCGATCAAATTCGCCGACCGTCCTGAGAAGCGCGTCGGCGCGGACGATGTGTGGGACAAGGCGGAAGCCTCGTTGCTTGCGGCGCTGAAGGCCGCGGGAAAGCCCTACGCGCACAACAAGGGCGAGGGCGCTTTCTACGGGCCGAAGCTCGAATACGTGCTGCGCGACGCCATCGGCCGCGACTGGCAATGCGGCACGACGCAGGTCGACT
>CAZUJE010000021.1:0-30649 GCA_964620215.1 uncultured Hyphomicrobiales bacterium | reverse complement strand
CGGATTGCCGGAAGCCTCGATCCAGTAAACAAGCGCGCTGCCAACCGCCATGAAGAGCATCATCCCGGCGAGCAGCGCCCAACCTCCGCGCTCCTTGTCAATCATGCGGCCGAAAGTGACTGCGAGCGCGAGCGCAAGCGAGAAGATCGCCCAGGTCTCGATCAGATTCGTCCACGCATTCGGATTCTCGTAAGGATGCGCGGAGTTCACGTTGAAGAAACCGCCGCCATTGGTGCCGAGCTGCTTGATGATGATCTGGCTGGCGACCGGACCTTGCGCGAGCGTTTGTTTCGCGCCTTCGACGGTTGAAGCGTCGATATAAGCCGAGAGATTTTGCGGAATGCCCAGCGCTACCAGCGCCAGCGCTCCCACAATGGAGAGCGGCAGCAGCACATAGAGTGTCCCGCGCGTGAGATCGACCCAAAAATTGCCGAGCGTGCTGCTTTTTGTTCGCACAAATGCCCGCGCGAGCGCCGCCGCCACCGCAAACCCGGTCGCGGCTGAAACGAAATTCTGCACTGTCAGACCGGCCATCTGGCTGAAATAGGAAAGCGTGCTTTCGCCGCCGTAACTCTGCCAGTTCGTATTGGAGACGAACGAAGCCGCCGTATTGAAGGCGAGATGCTCGCTCATTGGATCGAGCGCTTGCGGATTCCATGGCAGCAGGTGTTGCAACCGCAGGATCGCGTAAAGCAGAACAAATCCTGCCGCGTTGAACACGAGTAAAGCCATCGTGTAGCTGAGCCACCCCTGTTCCCTTTTCGCGTCGACGCCCGCGAGCGCATAGAAACCGCGCTCAAGCGGACTCAAGACTGGATCAAGGAATGTTCGTTTTCCTTCAAAAACATTCGCCATGAATATGCCGAGTGGCCGTGCGGTCGCGATCACGAGCACGATCATCAACGCGATCTGAATCCATCCATTGAGAGTCATGAGAATTTTCCAAACCGGAAAGCGCGGTACTCTGCGCGATTAAAGAGTTTCCGGATAAAGCAGCGCGTACAGCAGGTAGAGCGACAATGCCGCTGCCACCGTACCGCCGAGAATGAGATCGAGCATTGCGGGCCTCAGCTGTGAGCCGCCCAACGGGCGTAAAGACGCATCAGGGCGAAGATTGCGAGGCCGAGGGCGAGATAGACGAGATCGAACATGACGTGCCTCCTGCGTCTTTCAACGCAGAGGTACGATCACGGGCATAAGGATGCGATTGGGATTTTCGCGAGGGCGTATCAAGAAAAAATAAGTACTGACCGGGCCACGCACGAACAAAAGGGGATTAGAAAGTGGCGGAGAGGGTGGGATTCGAACCCACGATACAGTTGCCCGTATGCCGCATTTCGAGTGCGGTGCTTTCAACCGCTCAGCCACCTCTCCGTGGGTCCGAAAAAACGCTTCGATTCAAGCGCGGTTGATGCCCCGGTAGATAAAGGACGAGGCCTTAACAGACAAGCGAATGGCCCGATTTGGCGGGGTTTTGCGCGCCCGCGACAGACGCGCGGCAAAATGGGCTTTGATGGGCCATTTCGGCCCCTTTTCTTGACAGGCCGGACTGTTCCCCCCATAAGCATCGCGAAAGCGCGGGCACAAGGGTCCGCGCGCTTTATTGCAGGCCGGGATTGGACTTAATCTCCAATACGTCCAGCACCCAAAATTCGGAAATACGACGATGTTCGCAGTCATCAAGACGGGCGGTAAGCAATTTCGGGTCGCCGCCGAAGAAACGCTCCGGGTCGGCAAGCTCAACGCCAAGCCGGGCGAGATTGTCACCTTCCCGGTCATCATGATGGGCGGCGATAAGCCGTCCATTGGCTCGCCGCTGGTTTCGGGCGCCACGGTCGCCGCCGAAGTGGTCGATCACAAGCGCGGCGACAAGGTCATCGCCTTCAAGAAGCGCCGCCGTCAGAATTCCAAGCGCAAGCGCGGCTACCGGGATGACTTCACCCTCGTCCGGATCACCGAGATCCTGAGCGACGGCAAGCAGCCCAACATGACCGCGCGCCAACCCAAGCCGAAGGCCGTGAAGACCAAGGCTGAAGGTGAGGAAGCCGCCAAGCCGAAGGCCAAGGCAAAATCGAAAGCCCCGGCCAAGAAGGCGAAGGCAAAGAAGTAACGGTTTCACCAGATACTGGTGTATAGAGACGAAGAGAATTTCGGAGCAGAGCGATGGCACATAAGAAAGCAGGCGGTTCCTCACGCAACGGACGCGACTCGGCGGGCAAGCGGCTCGGCGTGAAGCGTTTTGGCGGCGAGCAGGTTCTTGCCGGCAACATTCTCGTCCGCCAGCGCGGCACCAAGATGCATGCTGGCCCGAATGTCGGCGTCGGTAAGGATCACACCCTGTTCGCGCTCGTGACCGGCGAAGTGAAATTCCGTACCGGCGTAAAAGACCGCGTAACGGTATCCGTAGTCCCGATGCCGGAGGCTGCGGCCAAATAATAAACGGTGGAAATCAGCGAAGAAACCACCGGCAACTCGTCAAACCGGTGGACCCTTCCAAATAGCGGTCCAGTTCAAAGGGGAGACGGGTTGTGTCTCCCCTTCGCATTTTGGAAGGAGCCTGTGATGACCGCCGTTCAGATGACTTGCGCAACTCCCCAGGCGGGGACCGCCGCATTCGCCATCGAATCCGAGCGTCTCGTAATGCGCGCGCTTTGCCCTGCGGATGCAGGCAAAGTGGCCGGGCTCGCCAACAACCGTAAAGTCGCGGAAATGACCGTGCTGATCCCGCATCCCTATACGGTGCAGGACGCGCAGGACTGGATTTCGTCCGCGGGCGAAGCCGAGAGCCTGACACTGGCTGTTTGCAAGAAGTCCAACGGCGAGTTGATTGGCTCCTGCGGCTACCACCTCACCGAGGCAGGCAGCCCGGAAATCGGCTATTGGATTGGCGAACCCTACTGGAATCACGGGTTTGCCACCGAAGCTGTGCGCGCCATGGTCGATCACGTTTTCACATCCACCGAATTCGAGCTGCTGACGGCCGGCTGCCGCGTCACCAATGCGGCGTCGCGCAGCGTTCTGGACAAGTGCGGATTCCAGTGGGTCGGGGCGCGGCTCTGCCGGATTCGTTCGCTCGGCGCGTCGGTGCCGGCCGACAGTTTCCGGCTCACGAAGAATACCTGGACCGCGCTGCGTTCGTGGGGCCGCACCAGCCTGCCGAACCGCGTCGTGGTGATGGAGCGCAAGACCAGATGAAATTTCTCGACGAGGCGAAAGTCTATGTTCGCTCCGGCGACGGCGGTAACGGCTCGGTGTCGTTCCGCCGCGAGAAATTCATCGAGTTCGGCGGCCCCGACGGCGGCGACGGCGGACGCGGCGGCGATGTGATTGTCGAATGCGTTGGCGGCCTGAACACGCTGATTGATTACAGGTATCAGCAGCACTTCAAGGCGAAGAACGGCACCGGCGGCTCCGGCAGAAATCGTGCCGGGGCCAACGGCAATGACATCGTTCTGAAAGTGCCCGCCGGCACCCAAGTCATCGACCAGGATGGTGAAAGCGTTCTCGCTGATTTCACCGAGATCGGCGAGAAGGTGACGCTGATGGAAGGCGGCAATGGCGGTTTCGGCAATGCGCATTTCAAGTCTTCCACCAACCGCGCCCCTCGCCGCGCCAATCCCGGCCTGCCCGGAATCGAAAAAACGATTTACCTGCGCTTGAAGCTGATCGCGGATGCGGGCCTCGTCGGCCTGCCGAACGCGGGCAAGTCAACATTTCTCGCGGCGGTATCCGCGGCAAAGCCGAAGATCGCCGATTATCCCTTCACCACCCTGCATCCGCAGCTTGGCGTCGTGCGCGTGGACGCACGCGAATTCGTGCTCGCCGATATTCCCGGACTGATCGAAGGCGCCCATGAAGGTGCGGGCCTCGGCGACCGCTTTCTCGGCCATGTCGAGCGCTGCGGCGCGTTGCTTCATCTGGTGGATGCGACCGGCGAGGACCCCGTCAGGGCGTGGAAAACGGTTCGCAAGGAACTGAAATCCTACGGCGAAGGACTCGATAAAAAGCCGGAGATCGTCGCGCTCTCCAAGTCCGATGCGCTGACTCCGAAGGCGCTTGCGGACCAGAAAGCCAAGCTGAAAAAGGCCTGCAAAAAAGAGCCGCTGGTTCTGTCCGCTCATTCCCGGAAAGGCGTAGATGCCGCCCTGCGCGAATTGCTGAAACTCATTGAAAAGGACCGCAAGGGTGGGAGCCGCAAGGGAGTCGTAAAATGGCTTCCGTAACTCCCAAACTGGAAAATTTCCGGCGGATCGTCGTCAAGGTCGGCTCTTCCCTGCTGATCGACAGCGAGAAGGGTACGATCCGGCAGGAATGGCTCACGGCACTCGCAGAGGACTTGTCGGGCCGCGCTAAAGAGGGCGTCGAACTCATCATTGTGTCGTCCGGTGCAATTGCGCTCGGCCGCACTGTGCTGAAATTGCCGCGCGGCGCATTGCGCCTGGAAGAAAGCCAGGCCGCCGCCGCCGTCGGCCAGATCGCGCTTGCGCGCACATGGGCCGAGACGCTCGCCCGCTTCAATCTCACGGCCGGGCAGGTTCTCCTTACGCTCGGCGATACCGAAGAACGCCGCCGCTATCTGAATGCCCGCTCCACCATCGCAAAACTGCTTGAACTCGGCGCGGTGCCGGTCATCAACGAGAACGACACGGTGGCCACCACGGAGATCCGCTACGGCGACAATGACCGGCTCGGCGCGCGCGTTGCGACCATGACCAGCGCCGATCTGCTGGTGCTGCTTTCCGACATTGACGGTCTGTACGACCGCCCACCCGGAAATGGCGCTGGCGCCAAACTCATTCCTGTCGTCACACGCGTGACCTCTGAAATCGAATCCATGGCAGGCGACGCCGGCTCCGAGCTTTCGCGCGGCGGCATGCGCACCAAGATCGAGGCCGCGAAAATCGCGACCGCGGCCGGCACGCATATGGTGATCGCATCGGGTCGTACACTGCATCCCTTGCGCAACATCGCCGAAGGGAAAGCCTGCACCTGGTTTCTCACTCCAGCCAACCCCGTCACTTCACGCAAGAAATGGATCGCGGGCAGTCTGGAGCCGAAGGGTGCGATCCACATCGACGCCGGTGCGGTCGCCGCGTTGCGTAAAGGAAAGAGTTTGCTTCCCGCGGGCGTGACCCGCGTAGATGGCAGCTTTGCTCGGGGCGACGCGGTGGTCGTGCGCGGGCCTGATGGCGCGGAAATCGCGCGCGGGCTTGTGGCCTATGACCGTGAAGATGCCATGCGTCTCGTTGGCCAAAACAGCGAGCGCATTGAAGCGATTTTGGGTTATCGTGGCCGCTCCGAAATGGTCCATCGCGACGATCTCGTGATGGCCGGAGAGTGAGATGAACGCGCGCTCCGAAACGGATATTCATTCGCTGATGCTGGACATGGGCAAGCGTGCCCGTGCTGCGGCGCGCAAACTTGCGCTGGCCGAGCCCGGGAAAAAGACTGCGGCCCTGCGCGCGGGCGCAAAGGCAATTCGCGAAAGCGCATCCGCGATCTTGCAGGCAAATGCCGAGGACATTTCCTCGATGCAGGTGGAGAAAGCGACACCTGCTTTCTTGGACCGGCTTTCGCTCGACGCAAAGCGCGTGGAATCGATGGCGGAAGCGGTTGAGATCGTAGCCGATCTGAAAGACCCCGTCGGCGATGTGATGGCATCCTGGACGCGCCCGAACGGAATGAAAATTGAGCGCGTGCGCACGCCACTCGGCGTGATCGCCGTTATTTTCGAAAGCCGCCCGAATGTCACCGCTGACGCCGGGGCACTGGCCTTCAAGGCAGGCAACGCCGTCATCCTGCGCGGCGGCTCGGAAGGCTTCCGTTCATCACAGGCAATTCACGCGGCGATGATGCGCGGGCTTGAGAGTGAAGGCTTGCCCGCCGATGCGATTCAATTGGTGCCGACCCGCGACCGCGCGGCAGTCGGAGAAATTTTGACCGGCCTTGGTGGCGCAATCGATGTTGTCGTTCCGCGCGGCGGAAAGGAACTGGTTGCGCGCGTCGAGAAGGATGCGCGCGTTCCTGTGTTCGCACATCTTGAAGGCATCTGCCATGTCTATGTCCATGCGCCTGCCGATCTGGAGATGGCGAAGAAAATCGTGCTGAACGCCAAGATGCGCCGCACCGGCGTTTGCGGCTCGGCAGAAACGTTGCTTGTGGATCGCTCACTGGCGAATTCACATCTGAAGCCGCTGGTCGAAATGCTGATCGATGCGGGCTGTGAAATCCGCGGAGACGAGGCGACACGCGCCATCGACAGGCGTGTGAAGGCAGCAGCCGAACAGGACTGGTCAACGGAATATCTCGACGCGATCATTTCAGCGAAAGTTGTAGATGGCGTCTCCGCCGCCATCGACCACATCGAGAAATATGGCTCGCATCACACCGATTCAATCGTGACCGACGACAAGGCCGCTGCGGAGAAATTCCTGGCGGAAGTGGATTCCGCCATCGTACTGCACAACGCTTCCACCCAGTTCGCCGACGGCGGTGAATTTGGCTTTGGCGCGGAGATCGGGATTTCCACCGGCCGCATGCATGCGCGCGGGCCGGTCGGCGTGGAGCAACTGACTTCGTTCAAATACCGCGTGCGCGGCACGGGACAAACCCGGCCGTGACGCCAAAAAACTCTGCCCGCGCGCCCCATTCCGCTCCGGGCATGCGCATCGGCCTGCTCGGGGGAAGTTTCAATCCTCCGCACAAAACCCATCGCGAAGTCAGTCTGCTCGCGTTGCGCCGCCTGAAGCTCGACCGCGTCTGGTGGATGGTGAGCCCCGGCAATCCCCTGAAGGATTCAAAAGCGCTGAAGCCTCTGGACGAACGCATGAAACAGGCGAACGCCCTCGCCGCCCATCCGCGTATCGATGTCACGGCAATCGAGACTATTCTTCATACGAGATTCACAGTCGATACGGTCGCGCGCCTGATGGACCAATATAAGGAGACGCGCTTTGTCTTCATCATGGGCGCGGACAATCTCGCCCAGTTCCATCTCTGGAAGCGCTGGCGCGAACTCGCCGAACTTGTTCCCCTGGCAGTTGTCGACCGGGCGGACTGGAGCTTGCGCGCGCTTGCGTCTCCAGCCGCCATTGCCTTGTCACAGGCTCGACTCCCGGAAGATAAAGCCGCAAAGCTTGCGTCATCCGCCGCACCCGCTTGGGTATTCCTGCATGGCTTGAAGTCATCACTGTCCTCGACCAAGCTGCGATCCACCGGTTCCTGATTCAGAAGGATTGAAACCATTCCTGCCAAGCGCGTAAAATCGAAGCGGTACCGCGAATCACCCAAGTCTCGGATGAAGTCGCGCAAGCCAAAACGAGGGAAGGCTGCAAAACCGAAGAGGCAGGCAATCCTATCAAACCTCGCTACCCAGGCGAAACCAAAGAAGCGGGCAATTAAAGATGCCCGTGCCGAGGCGACCCTCGCGCTGATCCTGTCCGGTCTTGAAGACGCAAAAGCAACCAGTCCCATCACCATCGATCTCTACGGAAAATCGACGCTCGCCGATTACATGGTCGTCGCCTCCGGCCGCTCGCACCGTCATGTAAGCGCCATCGCGGACCAGATAACCGAGGCGCTGCACAAAGGCGGGTACAAGCGCGTGCGCGTCGAAGGGCTTCCCCATTGCGACTGGGTGTTGGTCGATGCCGGAGATGTCATCGTGCATGTGTTCCGGCCGGAAGTGCGCGATTTCTACAACCTTGAAAAAATGTGGACCCGCGCCCGTCCCGAAGAAAACTAGGGCGGTTAACAAATGCGGCTCGTGATCGTGGCGGTCGGCAAGCTGAAAGCCGGGCCTGAACGCATCCTGATCGAGCGTTATCTGGAGCGGGCGAATGCCGCGGGCCGCGGGGTTTCACTTTCGCCGGTGGATGTTGTTGAAATCCCTGAAAGCAGCGCCCGCCGCCCGGCCGAACGGCAGAAAGAAGAGAGCGAAAAGCTCCTGAAAGTACTACCGAAGGGTGCTCGTAAAATTTTGCTCGACGGCCGGGGCCAGCAGCTCACGAGCGAAAAATTCGCCGCCAAGCTGTCGGGGTTCCGGGATGCAGGCGCGCCGGCAGCAGCTTTGCTTGTCGGCGGAGCGGATGGCTTCGATCAAGGCGTTGTGAAAGGCGCCGATCTCAGCTTCTCATTCGGCGCCGCCACGTTTCCGCACCAGATTGTCCGTATCCTGCTGGCCGAGCAGATTTATCGCGCCATCACCATTCTCTCCGGACACCCCTATCATCGCGCTTGATGATTCGCAGCGGCCATAAAAACACCCGGCGGCCTTTGGGCCGAAACGCGCTCATCCTGGCGCTGTTTCTTTGCGTCGCCCCGAGCGCGATGAATCTTGCCCTGGCGCAAGAAAGCAAGTCTCCGCAAAGCGCCCGCGAGGCTGAAAAAATCGAACGCCAGCGCGAGCTTGAAATCCTGCGCAGCGATCTTGAGCGCAAGAAGGAGAACGAGGCGAAGCTCAAGGCTGAGATCGACGCGATCAAGAACGACCGCGCCAAACTCGCCCAGGAACTGATCGACGCCGCTGCAAAACTCCGCGCCGTTGAAACCAGACTGAAGGCAACGGAAGCGCGATTGGCCCCACTAAACGGACGCGAGCAGGAAATCCAGTACTCGCTCGGCCAGCGCCGTGAGGTTCTGTCTGAAGTTCTGGCCGCGCTTACCAGAATTGGAAGAAACCCCACGCCCACCATCTTGCTGCGCCCCGAGGACACGCTCTCCTCGGTGCGTTCAGCCATATTGCTGAATGCCATCATCCCGGAATTGCGCACGCAGGCCGAGACGCTGCTTGCCGACCTGACGGAACTGAAGAAACTTCGGGCCCAGATTGCCGCCGAGCGCGAGCTGCTGAATGCGGACCGCGCGGCACAGGAGCAGGACCGCCTGCGCATTTCCGCGCTGGTGGAGGAAAGACAGCGCAAACAGGCCGAGACGGAGAAAGCTTTTCAGAGCGAGCGGACGCGCACGCTGGCGCTCGCCAAGCAGGTCGATAACGTGACCGACCTTGTGGCGCGCATGGAGAAGGAAATTGCCGCCTCCGCGCGCGCAGCGGAAGCCGCCCGCAATTCTGCCGAAAGCAAGACACAATTGGCGATTATCGGAGACCCCAACCGGATCAGTCCGGCGATACCCTTCGCGCAAGCTAGGGGACGCCTGCTCCTCCCGGTCACCGGAACACGACTGCGTGAATATGGATCGCCCGACGAACAGGGGCGTAAGGAAAAGGGTCTTTCAGTAGCGGCATCCGCTGGAACACAGGTCATCTCCCCCTGCGATGGGTGGGTTGTGTATTCCGGCGTATTCCGCTCCTACGGCCGTCTCTTGATAATCAATGCGGGCGGCGGGTATCATGTGCTTCTGGCAGGAATGGAACAAATCACTGTGGAACTCGGGCAATTCGTGCTCACCGGGGAGCCCGTCGCAGTGATGGGGGGACCAAGGATGTCTCCTTCCGGATCGGATACTTCCACTGACCCGATTCTATTCATCGAGTTCCGCAAGGATGGGAACACGATTGATCCGACTCCCTGGTGGGCTGAAACCGCAAATGAAAAGGCGCGCGGATAATGCGTAGATTTTCGATGTTTTTTCTCGGTGCCGCTGCCGGTGCGCTGGTCGCGCTGGTCATCGCGCAGCCGAGAATTCTTCTGAATGCGACCGCCAAGGCGGCAAGCTCGGATGTTTACCGGCAGCTCAATCTGTTCGGTGACATTTTCGAGCACGTACGCGCGCAATATGTCGAGAAGCCGAACGAAGCGAAGATGGTCGAGAATGCGATCAACGGCATGTTGACCTCGCTCGATCCGCACTCGGCCTTCCTCGATATCAAGAATTTCCGTGACATGCAGACGCAAACCCGCGGCGAGTTCGGCGGGCTTGGCATCGAAGTCACGATGGAAAACGGTCTGGTGAAGGTCGTGAGCCCGATGGACGGCACGCCCGCCCACCGCGCCGGCGTGCAGCCGAACGATCTCATCACCCATCTCGACAATGAGCCGGTGAAGGGTCTGACGCTCGAGCAGGCGGTCGACAAGATGCGCGGACCGGTCAATTCGCCGATCAACCTGAAGATTTCCCGCAAGGGCGTCGAGAAGCCGGTGGAAGTGAAAATCGT
Organism: uncultured Hyphomicrobiales bacterium; assembly: GCA_964620215.1. Taxonomy (GTDB): domain Bacteria; phylum Pseudomonadota; class Alphaproteobacteria; order Rhizobiales; family Xanthobacteraceae; genus JAUSIF01. The sequence goes on along the minus strand of CAZUJE010000021.1, from coordinate 20,535 downwards.
CCGCGAGATCATCTCGATCCGCAACGTGCGCCCGCGCATCGAAGGCGAGGATATCGGCTATCTGCGTATCACGAGCTTCCAGGGTGAACGCACCAAGGCGCAGCTCGACGAAGGCCTTGCCGAGATCAAGAAGAAGATTCCGGCCGACAAGCTGAAGGGCTCCCTCCTCCACCTTCGCAACAATGGCGGCGGTCTGCTCGATCAGGCCATCTCCGTCACCGACGCTTTCCTGGAGCGCGGCGAAATCGTTTCCACCCGCGGCCGCAATCCGGACGATACCCAGCGCCGCAACGCGACGCCGGGCGATCTGACGAACGGCAAGCCGCTGATCGTTCTCATCAACGGCGGCTCGGCTTCGGCTTCTGAAATCGTCGCCGGTGCGTTGCAGGATCACAAGCGGGCGACGCTTCTGGGCTCGCGTTCCTTCGGCAAAGGCTCGGTGCAGACCGTGATTCCGATCAGCCAGTTCGGCGCGCTCAAGCTCACGACCGCCCGCTACTACACGCCTTCGGGCCGCTCGATTCAGGCCAAGGGCATCACGCCGGATATCGAACTGATCCAGGATCTGCCCGAAGAGCTAAAGGGCAAGGTCGAGACCCGCGGCGAGTCTTCGCTGCGCGGCCATTTGAAGGGCTCCGACGAGGAAGAGGAAAAGGCGGGTTCGCCGGCCTATATCCCGCCGGACTCCAAGGACGATAAGCAGCTTCTGCTTGCGCTCGATCTGCTGCGCGGCGTGCAGAAGAACTCGGCCTTCCCGCCCAGTTCCCGCACGCCGATTCCCAACTAGGCTGCTTTCTTCGCATTCCTGAAACCCCGCCCGGAACCTTCCGGGCGGGGTTTTGCTTTGGCCCCCATGGTAGAATCCGCGCGATTCGTTGAGGAATCGCCTTGGCAGACGATCTCGGCAAGCCGCTCGGAAAAAACCGGAACAGCCGCGCCAAACCGGCCTGGCGATTGCCGCTTATTCCGCTCCTTGCCACTACGTTCAGCGGCGCGATTGTTCTTGCTCTGATCTGGATTGCCGTTGTTGACGATCCCCTTGGCGGCGAACCGCGCGCGGTTGCCAAAATCAATACGCCGGAAGCGATGGCGGAAAAGAAGCCGGCGGCCAATCCGGAGAACTCGAAAAAATCGGCGGCGAACGATCCTGCAAAATCCGGCCAGACCGTCACCATCATCGACGGCAAAAGTGGTGCGCGGCGGGAAGTCATTCTCACCCAGGGCACTGAAAGCGAAACGCCCGTCGGCAGCGCCCCGCTCGATGCGCGGCTCGCCGAATATTCCCGTCACGGCTCGATCCCGCGCATCGGAACGGACGGCGCGCGGCCGATGGAGGTTTTTGCAAAATCGGCGGCGGCCGGCGGCGCGGAGCGCAAGGGCGCGCGCATCGCCATCGTTGTCGGCGGGCTTGGAATTGGCGCGGCGGCGACCGGAGACGCAATTACCAAACTTCCTCCGGTGGTGACGCTCGCCTTCACGCCCTATGGCTCCGAGCTTTCCAAATGGGTCGCGAAGGCGCGCGCAGACGGCCACGAAGTTTTGCTGCAAGTACCGATGGAGCCCTTCGATTATCCCGACAACGACCCGGGCCCGCAGACGCTCCTCTCCACCATTTCAGCCGAGCAAAATCTCGACCGGCTGCACTGGTTCCTGAGCCGGTTTCAGGGCTATATCGGCGTCACCAATTTCATGGGCGCGCGCTTCACCGCGAACGATGCGGCACTCGCACCTGTATTGCGCGACATCGGCAAGCGCGGGCTTCTTTATCTGGACGATGGCGTCTCGCCGCGCAGCCTGGCGCCCAAAATCCTTTCCGAAGCCAAGCTCCCCTTCATGAAAGCCGACGTTGTACTGGATACAAAGCCGAGCTGGCAGGAGATCGACCAGGCGCTGGAACGGCTGGAAAAAATCGCGAACGAACAGGGCTACGCCATCGGCACGGCCGGCGCGCTTCCAGTCTCCATTGAACGGATCGCGCGCTGGGCAAAAGCCGCCGAGGGCCGCGGCGTGATCGTGGTGCCGGTCAGCGCTATTCTGGCGAGGCAGAAGCAAAGCTGACGCCGGGAGGCCCGCGTGAAGGATTTTGAAAAGCTGCCCTATCGCCCCTGCGTCGGCGTCATGCTCATTAACGCGAAAGGACTGGTGTTCGTCGGACGCCGTCTCGGCGGGCCGGAGCATGTGGACGACACACACTCATGGCAGATGCCGCAGGGCGGCGTCGATGAAGACGAAGACACCTACAAGGCGGCGTTGCGCGAACTGTATGAGGAGACGAGCGTCAAATCCGTCGAAAAGCTCGGCCAGAGCAAGGGCTGGCTGAAATACGACATTCCCCGTGCGGTGGTCGGCAAGGCGTGGAAGGGAAAATTCCGCGGGCAGAAGCAGAAGTGGTACGCGCTGCGTTTCACCGGCTAGGATTCTGAGATCGATGTGAAAAGTCCGGGCGGCGGGCACAAGCCGGAATTCGCCGAATGGCGCTGGGAAAAGGCCGAGCGGCTGCCGGACCTGATCATTCCGTTCAAGCGGGATGTGTATATGCAGGTGGTCGAGGAACTCGGAAAATACGCGAAGCCGACGAAGGCGTGATCCCGAAAACTCTTAGTGCTTCGCGCCGCTTGCGTCGGCAAGCTGCATCGCCGCCGCCTTCAACTGATCCAGCGCCTCGATCGCCTTCCAGCGCGCCGCTTCGTCCTTCGCGGCAACAACGGCGGCTTCGGCATCCTTGATCGCCGAGGCGAAGGCCTCGCGGTTGAGATCCTCGACCGGCACCGCGGTCTCCGCGAGCACCGTTAAACCCTTGGCGCTGACTTCGGCGAAACCGTCACGAACAAAAAGCCGCTTGGCGCCGCCCGCATCGCGGATCGTCAGCACCCCCGGGCGCAGCGTCGCCACGAACGGCGCATGACCCGCGAGCACGCCGAAATCGCCTTCCGCGCCGGGAACATCGACCTTCTCTACTTCGCCGGAAAAAACAAGGCGCGAGGGAGAAACGAGTTCAAATGAAAACGTGGCCATCTCTCAACCTTTCGATTTCGCAATCAACATCTTCGAACCAACCCAGATCAATCCGGACAATCCCCACACAAGATAACCAACCAACAGTACGGTCAAAAACCCCTCCAGCCAGATCAGCGCAAAATTTTCGTCTGCACATCCCTTTTCATATGGCGGGTCGCTGACTGCACAACCAAATCCATTAATCACCATCCAAAGCCAGCCCAGACCAAAAGCAACCAACCACCAAGCTGCGTGAGCGAGAATTTTTCCGGTTGTATATTTCAACCAAACCGCCGGCCGTCGGCGACAAAACCAAGGCCCAGCCCAATCAGACCGCCGATAATCGTGAACAGCGCGATGTGCTGGACCTGGCTGTTGGTCAGCTCACCATCGGAATGGCGGGCAACGTTTTTGCCTGTCACTTCGATGCTGAAAGGACCGATCCGGATTTCCGCGGATTCAGGCCTCGTCACATAGCCGATCAGCAGTCCGGCGATCAGTCCGATCACCAGCAGCACTGTTTTCCGGTTGTATGTACGGCCTCCGATCTGCACGGTTATGCGGCCTCCGCGGCGAGTTTCTTGCCCTTCTCGACCGCCTCTTCGATGGTTCCTACCATATAGAAGGCGGCTTCGGGCAGGTGGTCATATTTGCCTTCGCACAGACCCTTGAAACCCTTGATGGTGTCCGCGAGTTCCACGAACTTGCCGGGCGAGCCGGTGAAAACTTCGGCCACGTGGAACGGCTGCGACAGGAAACGCTCGATCTTGCGGGCGCGGGCGACAGCGATCTTGTCCTCTTCCGAAAGCTCGTCCATGCCCAAAATGGCGATGATGTCTTGCAGCGCCTTGTAGCGCTGGAGCACCTGCTGCACCTGACGGGCAACCGCGTAATGTTCGTCGCCGACGACAAGCGGCGACAACATGCGCGACGTGGAGTCGAGCGGGTCCACCGCCGGATAAATTCCCTTTTCCGCGATGGAACGCGACAGCACCGTCGTGGCGTCCAAATGCGCGAAGGAGGTTGCGGGCGCCGGATCGGTCAAGTCGTCGGCCGGAACGTAAATGGCCTGCACCGAAGTGATCGAGCCTTTCTGCGTGGTGGTGATGCGCTCCTGCAAGGCTCCCATGTCGGTCGCGAGCGTCGGCTGATAACCCACCGCCGAAGGAATACGGCCGAGCAGCGCCGACACTTCCGAGCCCGCTTGCGTGAAGCGGAAAATGTTATCGACAAAGAACAGCACGTCCTGGCCCTGATCGCGGAAGTTTTCCGCGACCGTGAGGCCGGAGAGCGCCACGCGCATACGCGCGCCGGGCGGCTCGTTCATTTGGCCGAACACGAGCGCGCATTTGGAGCCTTCGCCGCCGCCCTTCTTGTTCACGCCGGAATCAATGAACTCGTGATAAAGATCGTTGCCTTCGCGCGTGCGCTCGCCGACGCCGGCGAATACCGAGAAGCCGCCATGGGCTTTCGCGACGTTGTTGATCAGTTCCTGAATGAGCACGGTCTTGCCGACGCCAGCGCCGCCGAACAGGCCGATCTTGCCGCCCTTTGCGTAAGGCGCCAGCAGATCGACGACCTTGATGCCGGTGACCAGAATTTCCGCTTCCGTCGACTGATCGGTATAGCTCGGCGTCGGCGCATGGATCGGGCGAGTGCCTTCAGACTTTACCGGACCGGCCTCGTCGATCGGCTCGCCGATCACGTTCATGATGCGGCCGAGCGTACCGGCACCGACCGGCACCGCGATCGGCTGGCCGGTGTCGGAGACCTGCTGGCCGCGCACGAGGCCTTCAGTGGAATCCATCGCGATGGTGCGGACAGTTGATTCGCCGAGATGCTGCGCCACTTCCAGTACGAGACGCTGGTTGTTGTTCTTGGTTTCCAGCGCGTTCAAGATTTCCGGCAGATGCCCATCGAACTGCACGTCGACGACGGCGCCGATGATCTGGGTGACTTTTCCGGCGGCATTTAGTGTGGCCATGGCTTCCTCGTAACTTTCTTAGAGCGCTTCCGCGCCGGAGATGATCTCGATCAGTTCCTTGGTGATCATCGCCTGGCGGGTGCGGTTGTAGGTGATGGTTTGCTTCTTGATCATGTCGCCGGCATTGCGCGTGGCGTTGTCCATCGCACTCATGCGCGCACCCTGTTCGGATGCCGCGTTCTCCAGGAGCGCGCGGAAAATCTGGGTGGCCAGATTGCGCGGCAGGAGTTCGGCGAGAATTTCTTCTTCCTCGGGCTCGTATTCGTAAATGGCGGCGGGGCTGCTCTTTTCCTGCGCGGGGAACACCGGCGGGATAATCTGCTGCGCGGTCGGGATCTGCGAGATCACTGACTTAAAGCGTGAATAAAACAGCGTGGCGACATCGAATTCGCCCGCCTCGAAGCGCGCGACGACCTTGTTCGCGACCTGCGTGGCGTGCTCATAGGCGAGCGAGCGAACGGATTTGAAATCGACGACTTCAATGATCTGCTTCTCATACTGGCGGCGAAGCTGGTCGAAGCCCTTGCGGCCGACGCAGAGAATCTTGACCGTCTTGCCCTCGGATTGAAGCCGCGTGATGTGTTCGCGCGCGAGACGGACGATCGAGGAGTTAAAAGCACCGCACAGGCCTCGCTCGGCGGTGCAGACCAGCAGAAGATGCACGTCGCTTTTGCCGGTGCCGACCATCAGGCGCGGGGATTCCGGCGACGGCGTAATGCTGCCGGCGATATTGCCGAGCACCTTTTCCATGCGCTCCGCATAGGGCCGCGCGGCTTCCGCCGCCAATTGCGCGCGGCGCAGCTTCGCCGCGGCGACCATCTGCATCGCCTTGGTGATCTTCTGCGTCGCCTTTACGGAGGCGATGCGGTTGCGCAGTTCTTTAAGCGAAGCCACGTTGCGTCAGTCCTTAAGCGAAGCTCTTGGCGAAAGACTCCACGCCGCTCTTCAGCTTCTTGGCGGTGTCGTCGCTCAAATCCTTGGAAGTACGGATCGCTTCCATCACGTCCCCGTGCTTGGAGCGGAAATTCGAGAGCAAACCGTCTTCGAACGCCTTGATGCGGTTCAGTGGCAGCTGATCGAGGAAGCCGTTGGTGCCGGCCCAGATCACGACCACCTGCTCTTCCATTTTTAGCGGCGAGAATTGCGCCTGCTTCAGAAGTTCGGTGAGGCGCGAGCCACGGTTCAACAAGCGCTGCGTGGTTGCGTCCAAATCGGAACCAAATTGTGCGAACGCCGCCATTTCACGGTACTGCGCGAGTTCGCCCTTGATCTTGCCGGCGACTTTTTTCATCGCCTTCGTCTGCGCGGATGAGCCCACGCGCGACACGGAGAGGCCGACGTTCACCGCCGGACGGATGCCCTGATAGAACAGGTCGGTCTCCAGGAAGATCTGGCCGTCGGTGATCGAAATCACGTTGGTCGGAATGTAGGCCGAGACGTCGTTGGCCTGGGTTTCGATGATCGGTAGCGCCGTCAGCGAACCGGCACCCTTGTCGTCGTTCATCTTCGCCGCGCGTTCCAGCAAACGGGAATGCAGATAGAACACGTCGCCCGGATAGGCTTCGCGGCCTGGCGGACGGCGCAGCAGCAGCGACATCTGGCGGTAAGCGACGGCCTGCTTCGACAGATCGTCATAGATGATGACCGCGTGCATGCCGTTGTCGCGGAAATATTCGCCCATGGTGCAGCCGGAGAACGGTGCCAGGAACTGCATCGGCGCCGGATCGGAAGCGGTCGCCGCGATGATGATCGAATATTCGAGGGCGCCTTGTTCTTCGAGCACCTTCACGAACTGGGCGACGGTCGAGCGTTTCTGGCCGATGGCGACATAGACGCAATAGAGCTTCGCCTTCTCGTCGTTGCCGGCGTTCAGCGCTTTCTGATTGAGAATAGTGTCGAGCGCCACCGCCGTCTTGCCGGTCTGGCGGTCGCCGATGATCAGTTCGCGCTGGCCACGGCCAATCGGGATCAGTGCGTCGATGGCCTTGAGACCGGTCGCCATCGGCTCATGCACCGATTTCCGGGGAATGATGCCCGGTGCTTTCACGTCCACGCGCGAACGGTTCTTCGACTTGATCGGGCCTTTGCCGTCGATCGGCTCACCCAACGCATCAACGACGCGGCCGAGCAATTCCTTGCCGACCGGCACGTCCACGATGGCGCGGGTGCGCTTGACCGTCTGGCCTTCCTTGATGTCGCGGTCGGAACCGAAAATAACGATGCCGACATTGTCGCTCTCAAGATTGAGCGCCATGCCCTTAATGCCGTTTTCGAATTCGACCATTTCGCCGGCCTGCACATTGTCCAGGCCGAACACGCGGGCGATACCGTCACCGACGGAAAGCACCTGCCCGACTTCGGAGACCTCAGCCTCCTTGCCGAAATTCTTGATCTGGTCCTTCAGGATCGCGGAAATTTCCGCGGCGCGGATATCCATTACCGGGCCTCTTTCATCGCAATACGGATCGAGTTGAGTTTGGTTTTGAGCGAAGCGTCGATCATGCGGCTGCCGAGCTTCACTTTCATGCCGCCGAGGATCGACGGATCGACCGTCATATCGAGGGCGACGTCTTGCTTGGTCGCGGATTTGAGCGCGTCTTTCAGCGCGCTCAGGTGCTCATCGGAAAGCTTTTCGGCCACGGTAACTTCGGCCCGCGCTTCGCCCTTGTGGCGCGCGACGAGCGTGCGGAAACCGCGGATCATCTGGCGAACGGCGAACAGCCGCCGCTTCTGCGCGACAAGCATCAGAAAGCGCGCTGCAACGCCGGAAATTCCTGCTTTTTCGAGAATGGACTTCAGCGCCTTGGCCTGTTCGTCGGCGCTGAAAACCGGGCTGCGCACAAGGCGATCGAGGTCGGCGCTATCGTCCACCATCGCGAGGAACCGATTCAGGTCGGCGGCGACGGAATCGAGCGTCTTTTCTTCCTGCGCAAGGTCGAACAGCGCAGTCGCGTAACGGCCCGCCATGCCGGAGACGATCGGTTCGTCGGCCACGTCTGTTCCCTCGGGTTGGCTCTGCGCGTCGGCGTGGCAGAGGCCCATTCTATGACTTACGTGCTGGTATCGGATAAGGGCGACAGCTTTTCCCGCGCCCCTCGAAGCCGCGGTTGAGTAACACGGCGGTTATGCGGGCGCAACATACGGGACGCTTTGTCGCGGCGCGAAAACCCTTGCGGCACAAGGGTTGTTTGCATTTCCGGCGGTGATGGAAAAAGCCGTCGGGCCGGGAAAGCTCCGTAGCTTCACCGGCCTGAATTTTCGCTTCTATTTCCTCGGGACTTTCCCGTTCGCGGCTTTCCGTTTGGCCATTGCCGCCCTCAGCTGGGCGTCCTGTTCGCTGTTCCAGTAGGAACGCCGGAATTCCGCCCGGGCGATGGCAGACGCGAATTTGGTCCGCTCATCCGCCTCGCTTTTCGGTTTCTTCCGGATTCGGGACCGAGGCCGTTTCGCCTCGTAAACCTGCTGGCCTCTGGCCTCGAGTTCGGCCCGCCATTTGGCCCGCGACACTTCCGCGGCCCTGCGAAAGCCTTCCAGTTCGTCGTGGCTGTAAATCCGTGGCTGCTTGCGCTCTTTCTTCGGACGCCGGGACGGATCGTCGAAATAATCCAACATTTCCTCCTGCCAATCGCGCGCGCATGCGCATGGGTGCGCATGTTCAGACGCCGCGAGTGAAGGAGGGTTTGGTTAGGGAGGTGAGATGCCGTGGATCGAAATGAGGGAGAATATCGGAGCCTACCCCGGCGAATTCATGGCGGACAGGGCATGATCCCGAAAAATGGATACCGGTTTTCGGAAAAGATCATGCCCAAGATTAGAGAAAACTTTGCGGGTCGATGTCCACGGTCACTTGCAGGCTGCCCTTCGGTTTCGGGCCATTGGCGATCCATCCGCGGATATAGCCGGAAAGATCGAAGCTGCGTTTTGAGCGGGCGAGCAGCCTGAACCGGTGCCGCCCGCGGATCAGCGAAAGCGGAGCCTCGGCTGGGCCGAGGATACGGACGTTTGCATTACGGGGAGCGCTGACCGCTAACTTGCGTGCATAGCCTTCGGACTCCGGCGCGCTGGAAGCGGAGACAATGAGGCTCGCAAGCCGCCCGAACGGCGGCAGTTCCGTTTCCTCGCGCGCGGCGATCTCGCGGCTGTAGAAGGCATCGCGGTCGCCGGCAATCAGCGCCTGCATCACCGGATGATCCGGTTGATGGGTTTGCAAAAGCCCCAATCCCGCCGTCGCCTCGCGTCCCGCGCGGCCGACAACCTGATGCAGCAATTGAAAGGTGCGTTCGGCTGCGCGCGGATCGCCATTGCCCAGACCGAGATCGGCGTCGATCACACCAACAAGGGCAAGCGATGGAAAGTGATGACCTTTCGCGACCAGTTGCGTCCCGATCACAACATCAACTTTGCCTTTTTCGATCGCATCCAGTTCGGCGCGGATGCGTTCGACGCCGCCGGCGAGATCGCTGGACAGCACTTGCGTCCGCGCCTGCGGGAACACCGCGCACACTTCTTCCTCCAGCCGCTCCACACCCGGCCCGCAGGCAACAAATGAATTGACCGCCTCGCATTTCGGGCAGGCGTGCGGCGGCACGGTCGTGTAGCCGCAATGATGGCAGACGAGCTTGCGGCGATGGCGATGCTCGACCAGCCAGGCATCGCAGGTGGGGCAGCGCAATCTGTTGCCGCAGGTCCGGCACAACGTCAGCGGCGCGTAGCCGCGCCGGTTCAGGAACAGCAGCGCCTGCTGGCCCGCGCTGATTGTTTCATGGATTGCATTTTCAAGTTTCGGCGCGATCCATCTTTGCTTGGCCGGTCCTTCGCTGCGCAGATCGATTGCCTCGAGTTTTGGAATGGCGCTGCCGCTGAAACGCTCCGGCAGCGCGAGCCGCTTGTAGCGCTCACGCCGCACATTCACTTCGGTTTCGATTGAGGGTGTCGCTGACGATAAAATCACAGCCGCCCCGGCAAGCGAGCCGCGCACCACCGCCATGTCGCGCGCGTGATAATGCACGCCATCTTCCTGCTTGTAGGCAGGATCGTGCTCTTCATCGACGACGATCAGACCTAGATTACGGAACGGCAAAAACAGCGCCGAACGCGCGCCCGCGACCACCGCGGCTTCGCCCTTGGCAATCGCATCCCACACCCGCGCGCGTTTGCGCGGCGTCACCTGCGAATGCCATTCGGCGGGGCGCACGCCGAACCTCTCCGCGAAACGATCCAGAAAACGCGCGGTCAGCGCAATTTCCGGCAGCAGGATCAGCGCCTGCCTTTTCTGCCGGATCGCTTCCGCCACTGCCTCAAAATAGGTTTCGGTCTTGCCGGAGCCGGTGACGCCGTCGAGAAGATGCGTGGAAAAAATTTTCGCGCTCACGGCGTCACGCAATGCATCCGCCGCATTTGCCTGCGGCTCGCTCAGCTTCGGAGCGGAAAAATCCGGATTTGGCGTCTGCGTCACCGGCTCCGGTGGAATCTCCGCCTGCTCCAATACACCCTCGTCCAGCAGTCCGTTCACGACCGGCGCACTCACGCCGGCTTCGCGCGCGGCTTCGGTCTTGCTGCGGACCATCCCGTCGGACAGAAGCGCCAGAACTTTCCCGCGCGCGGCACTGATGCGTTTCGGCGTCTTGCCGGCGAGCTTTACGCCGGCTTTCGCGCTCTCCCCCACCTCGTCGAATTTCAGCGCCATGCGCAGCACCATGCCGCGCGGCGCGAGCGTGTAGTCCGCGACCCAGTCGATGAATTTCACGAGTTCCGCCGAAAGCCCGGGCGTATCGAGCGGCGCGGAAATCGACTTCAGTTTGGTGCCGGCGGGCAATTGCCGGTTTTGCGCGGGCCAGACGCAGCCAATCACCCGGCGCGTGCCGAGCGGCACCGCCACAATGTCTCCCGCTTTCAGCGAGACGCCGGCGGGGACATGATATGTGTAGGGTGAGTCGACGGCCACAGGCACGAGCACGTCGGCTTTGTTTTCGGCCATTTGTTCCAGCGTATCGAATCCAACCGGACCACAACATAGCTGGTGTCGAGACGAATGCCCGCAAGAACAGCCGGTGAAATTCTCGAACAGGCCAATGCCGCGATCGCAGCGGCCGCCGCCAAGGATGTTGCGGGCGAAGCAGGCCGCTGGCTTGCCTTTCTCGGCGTCGAGCGCCGCCTCGCGCCGAAAACGCTTGAAGCCTATGGCCGCGACGTTGCGGAATTTCTGCATTTCCTCGCCGATCATTTCGGCCACAAGCCGAAGCTTCCCGAGTTCGCGAAACTTACGCCGGCCGATGTGCGCGCCTATCTCGCCCATCGCCGCCGTAACGGAATCGAGGCGCGAAGCCTGATGCGTTCGCTTGCCGCCACGCGCTCCTTCGGGCGGTTTCTGGAGCGCGAAGGGCGTGGCAAGGTCGCGGCCCTCACCGCCGTTCGCGCACCCAAGGTGCCGCGCTCGCTACCAAAGCCTCTCTCGGCGAAATCCGCGCGGGCCGTCGCAAATGCCGGTACTCGCGCTGGAGAAGAGCAAGAGCCCTGGATTCTCGCGCGCGATGCCGCCGTGCTGGCGCTTCTTTACGGCTCAGGCCTCCGCATTTCCGAAGCGCTTGGCCTGAAACGCCGCGACATTCCAAAGCCCGGCAAAGGCGACGCGCTCACGATCCTCGGCAAAGGCAGCAAGACGCGCATGGTGCCGGTACTTCCGCAGGTGCTGGAAGCGATCGACGATTACGTGAAAATCTGCCCGTTTGAAATTTCCGGCGGCGAGGAAATTTTCCGCGGCGCCAGGGGCGGCCCGCTTTCACCACGCATTGTGCAACTGGCCATGGAGCACATGCGCGGTGCGCTCGGCCTGCCGTCCACAGCCACGCCGCACGCACTGCGGCATTCTTTCGCGACCCATTTATTGGCAAGGGGCGGCGATTTGCGGGCCATTCAGGAACTGCTCGGCCACGCCTCGCTCACGTCAACGCAAATTTATACCGAAGTCGATTCCGCCCGGCTAATAGAGGCCTATAAATCCGCGCATCCTCGCGCGCGCGGTTGACCTGCCGTCGCGAGACCGTCGTGAAAGCCGTCTTAAGAAACGAAATCCCTGGGGGAGACATTCATGGCCGCAAAGTCCGAAGAAGCCGCTCATCACGCCACGCATCTGGAAGGCAATAACAAGAAGATCGCGCTATTGATCGCGGTGCTCGCGCTCTTTCTCGCTTTCTCCGAGACGCTCGGCAAAAGCGCGCAGACCAACGCGATCAGTTTCAATGTGGAAGCATCGAATCTCTGGGCGTTCTTTCAGGCGAAGACGATCCGCATGACCGCCGTTCGCACCGCCGCTGAGGAAATGGCGACGGATCTGCCCACGACCAACGATCCGGCCTTGAAAGCCGCCCGCGAAAAGCGCGTCGCCGACTGGAACGCCACCGCCAACCGCTACGACACCGAGCCGGAAACGCAGGAAGGCCGGCGTGAGCTGGCTGCCCGCGCGAAGAAAACCGAAGAGAAGCGCGATCTGTTCATGGCGAAATATCATCACTATGAATTTGCTTCCGCCGCTTTCCAGATCGCGATTGTGCTCGCTTCCGCGACGGTGATTACCGGCGTGATCGCGCTGACCTTTCTGGCCGGCGGTCTTGGCATTGTCGGTATAGGCTTCATGGCGATCGGATTATTCGCGCCGCATGCCATTCATCTGATGTAAAAAACGCCCGGGTTTTGCCCGGGCGTTTTTTATTGGCTGTTGCTGCTCACATATGAATCGCGCGCTTGTCCACGGCCAACGCCGCTTCCTTCACCGCCTCGGACAACGTGGGATGCGGATGGCAGGTGCGGGCAATGTCCTCGGCTGACGCGCCGAATTCCATCGCAACCGTGACTTCCGAAATCATCGTACCCGCGTCAGGGCCGACGATGTGAACGCCGAGCACGCGGTCGGTGCTCGCATCGGCGAGAATTTTCACAAAGCCATCGGTGGTCTTGTTCACCTTGGCGCGGCCGTTGGCGGTAAACGGAAATTTGCCGGCGGTGTAGGCAACACCCGCCTCTTTCAGTTCTTCCTCGGTTTTGCCGACCGAAGCGACTTCCGGATAGGTGTAGATCACATTCGGGATGGCATCGTAATTCACGTGACCGGCCTTGCCCGCGATGATTTCAGCGGCGGCAATGCCTTCATCTTCGGCCTTGTGCGCAAGCATTGGCCCGGCGATCACGTCGCCGATGGCATAAATCCCCGGCACGCTGGTCTGGAAATGATCGTCAACAACCACACGCTTGCGGTTGTCGATCTGCACGCCCGCTTCGGCGAGGCCCAAACCTTCCGTGTAGGGAACGCGGCCGATGGAGACGAGCACAACATCGGCTTCCACCGATTCCGATTTACCGCCCGCCGCAGGCTCGATGCTCGCCTTCAAACGCTTGCCCTTTGAATCGACGCCGGTCACCTTGGCACCGAGCCGGAATTTCATGCCCTGCTTTTCCAGGATGCGCTGGAACTGGCGTGCGACTTCGGAGTCCATGCCGGGCAGAATGCGGTCCACGAACTCGACCACTTCCACTTCCGCGCCAAGACGCCGCCAGACCGAGCCGAGTTCGAGGCCGATCACGCCGGCGCCGACAATCAAGAGTTTCTCCGGCACTTTCGTGAGATCGAGCGCGCCAGTGGACGAAACGATGCGCTTCTCGTCAATCTCGATGCCTGGCAGCCGCGCGATGTCGGAGCCAGTCGCGATCACGATGGCTTTGGTTTCGAGAATTTCTGTCTTTCCATTGCCGGTGGAAACTTCGACCTTGCCGAGGGCAATAATCTTCCCGCGTCCGATATGCGCATCAACCTTGTTTTTCTTCAGCAGGAAATCGACGCCCTTCACGTTGCCCTCGACGCCTTCCATCTTGAATTTCTGCATCTGCGCGAGGTCAAGCTTCGGCTTGGAGACGCCGATGCCCATGCCGGCGAAATCGTGCGTGGCTTCCTCGAACAAATGCGAAGCGTGCAACAGCGCCTTCGACGGAATGCAGCCGACATTCAAACAGGTGCCGCCGAAGGTCTTGTCCTTCTCCACCACCGCTGTTTTCAGGCCGAGCTGCGCCGCGCGGATCGCGCAGACATAGCCGCCCGGGCCGGTACCGATAACGATGAGATCGTAGGACATGACTAACTCCGGTCTTCAATCAATGCCGGGCCATTCAGCCCGCTCGTTCATAATATAGGGCAGAGATGCAAATGCCCGGCGCAGGCCGGGCATGCAAAAATCAGAGGTCGAGGACAAGCCGCGCGGGATCTTCGAGGTTTTCCTTTACCCGCACGAGGAAGGTGACGGCTTCGCGGCCGTCCACGATCCGGTGATCGTAGGACAGCGCCAGATACATCATCGGCTTCACGACGACTTGCCCCTTTACCGCAATAGGACGCTCCTCGATCCGGTGCATGCCAAGAATACCGGACTGCGGTGCGTTCAGGATCGGCGTTGAAAGCAGCGAGCCGTAAATGCCGCCGTTCGAGATGGTGAAGGTGCCGCCCTGCATGTCGTTAATGGAGAGCTTGCCCTCGCGCGCGCGCTTGCCCAAATCCGTGATCGTCTTTTCGATTTCGGCAATGGAAAGCTGATCCGCATCGCGCACAACCGGCACGACCAAACCCTTCTCGGTGCCGACAGCAACGCCGACGTGGTAATAGTTTTTGTAAACCAGATCGGCGCCGTCGATCTCCGCGTTGACCGCGGGAATTTCCTTCAGCGCCTGGATGCAGGCCTTCACGAAGAACCCCATGAAGCCGAGCTTCACGCCGTGCTTCTTCTCAAACGAATCCTTGTATTGCGCGCGCATGTGCATCACCGCGCTCATGTCCACGTCGTTGAAGGTGGTGAGCATGGCGGCGGTGTTTTGAGCTTCTTTCAACCGGGTCGCGATGGTTTGACCCAGCTTCGTCATCTTCACGCGCTCTTCACGTGCACCGTCGGCTTGTGGAGACGGCGCGCGGGCCCGTGCGGGCGCCGGCCTGAACCAAGGTCCGGCGGAAACGGCGGCGAGCATGTCGCCCTTGGTCACGCGATTGTCCTTGCCTGAGCCGGAAACATTCGCCGGATCGATGCCGGATTCGCTCGCGATGCGGCGAACGCTCGGCGGCATCGGCTGATCACCGGAAATTTTCTGTGGAGCGGGAGCGGCCTTCGCGGCGGCCGGCGCGGCGGCGGCAGGCGCGGCTTTTGCCGGAGTCGCCTTCGCGCCGCCTGCCCCTTCCTTGATGGAGCCGAGCACCGCGCCGACGCCGACCGTGTCGCCGTCCTTGGCGATGATTTTTTCCAGCACGCCGGCGGCAGGCGCCGGCACTTCCACCGTCACCTTATCGGTTTCAAGCTCCACGAGCGGCTCGTCGGCGGCGACAGCCTCGCCCGCTTTTTTGTACCAGCGGGCGATGGTCGCCTCGGTTACCGATTCACCCAGCGTCGGCACGCGAATATCAGTGGCCATTTTTCAATCTCTTTAAGCGAGCGCTTCGTCGAGAAACGCTTTCAATTGTTTCAAGTGGCTGGACATCAAACCGGTCGCGGTCGCCGCCGAAGCCGGGCGTCCCACGTAACGCGCGCGGCGGCTCGCCGAATTGGTCTGCTCCAGCACCCATTCCAGATAAGGCTGCACGAAAGCCCATGCGCCCTGATTGCGCGGCTCTTCCTGGCACCAGATGATTTCCGCGCCCTTAAACCGGGAAAGCTCCGCGACCAAGGTTTTCAGCGGGAACGGATACAGCTGTTCCAGCCGCATGATGTAGATGTCGTTGAGACCGCGCTTTTCGCGCTCCTCGTAAAGATCGTAATAGACCTTGCCCGAGCAGATCACGACGCGGCGGATTTTTTCGTCGGCGACGAGCTTCACCGGCGAACTCTTGTCGAGCTGCGCGTCGTCCCACAGGATGCGGTGGAATGTCGTTTCTCCGGCCAGCTCAGCGAGCTTCGATACCGCGCGCTTGTGACGGAGCAGCGACTTCGGCGTCATCAGAATGAGCGGCTTGCGGAAGTCGCGCTTCAACTGACGGCGCAGGATGTGGAAGTAATTCGCCGGGGTCGTACAGTTCGAGACCTGCATGTTGTCTTCGCCGCAAAGCTGGAGGAAACGCTCCAGCCGCGCGGACGAATGTTCCGGTCCCTGGCCTTCGTAGCCATGCGGTAGCAGCAGCACCAGGCCGGACATGCGCAACCATTTGCGTTCGCCCGAGCAGATGAACTGATCGATCACCACCTGGGCGCCGTTCACGAAGTCGCCGAACTGCGCTTCCCAAAGCGTCAGCGCGTTCGGCTCGGCTAGCGAATAGCCGTATTCAAAGCCGAGCACCGCTTCTTCCGAGAGCATCGAATTGATGACCTCGTAGCGGGCCTGGCCATCGCGCAGATTGTTGAACGGCGTGAACCGGGTTTCGGTTTCCTGATCGTACAGAACCGTATGGCGCTGAGAGAAGGTGCCGCGCTCCACATCCTGTCCCGACAGGCGAACCGGATTTCCGTCGAGCAGCGTCGTGCAGAATGCGAGCGCTTCGCCGGTCGCCCAGTCGATGCCTTCGCCAGTATCGATCGCCTTCCGGCGGTTGTCGAGATAGCGCGTGATGGTCTTGTGCGCGCTGAAGCCCTCGGGAAGCGTCGTGATGCGCTTGCCGATGTCCTTCAACTGATCGAGCGGGAAACCGGTGTTGCCGCGGCGCGGATCTTCAATGTCGTGGGTCGCTTTGAATCCGGCCCAGCGGCCATCGAGCCAGTCGGCCTTGTTCGGACGGTAATTCTGGCCGGCCTCATATTCGGCATCGAGCTTGGCGCGCCATTCGGCCTTCATCTTGTCGAATTCGCCCGCGGCGATAACGCCTTCCTGCTCGAGCTTCTTGGAATAAAGCTCAAGCGTGGTCGGATGCGAGCGGATCTTCTTGTACATCAGGGGCTGCGTGAAGGACGGCTCGTCGCCTTCGTTGTGCCCGTGACGCCGGTAGCAGAACATGTCGATCACGACCGGCTTGTGAAAGCGCTGGCGGAATTCGGTCGCCACCTTCGCGCAGAACACCACCGCTTCCGGGTCGTCGCCGTTCACATGGAAAATCGGCGCTTCGATCATCTTCGCGACATCCGAGGGATACGGCGAAGAGCGCGCATAGCGCGGGTTGGTTGTGAAGCCGATCTGGTTGTTGATGATGAAATGCACCGAACCGGCAACGCGGTGTCCGCGCAGGCTGGAGAGGCCGAAACATTCCGCCACCACGCCCTGCCCGGCGAAAGCCGCGTCGCCATGGATCAGCAGCGGCATTACCCGCGAACGCTGGTCGAGCGGCACGATGTCGCCACGCGGTTGGTCGGCGAGCTGGTCCTGCTTCGCGCGGGCTTTACCAAGAACAACCGGATTGACGATTTCCAAGTGGGAAGGATTCGCGGTCAGCGACAGATGCACCTTGTTGCCGTCGAACTCGCGATCACTGGAAGCGCCGAGATGGTACTTCACGTCGCCCGAGCCTTCGACTTCGTCGGGGTTGGCGGAGCCGCCCTTGAATTCGTGGAAGATCGCGCGGTGCGGCTTGCCCATCACCTGCGCGAGCACGTTCAGGCGTCCGCGATGCGCCATGCCTAGAATGATGTCGCGCACGCCGAGCGCGCCGCCGCGCTTGATGATCTGCTCCAACGCGGGAACCATCGACTCGCCGCCGTCCAGACCGAAGCGCTTGGTGCCGGTGTAGCGGACGTCGATGAATTTCTCGAAGCCATCCGCCTCGATCAGTTTGTTCAGGATCGCGCGCTTGCCTTCGCGCGTGAAGGTCACCTCTTTATCCGGGCCTTCGATGCGCTCCTGAATCCAGGCTTTTTCTTCCGGCCCGGTGATGTGCATGAATTCGACGCCGATTGTATTGCAGTAGGTGCGGGTCAGAATCGTCACCATCTCGCGCAGCGTCGCGAATTCAAGACCGAGCACATGGTCGATGAAAATCTTGCGGTCGAGATCGGCTTCCGTGAAGCCATAGGATTTCGGATCGAGTTCCGGATGCGGCTGGCGCGGCTCCAGTGACAGCGGATCGAGCTGCGCATCGAGATGGCCGCGCGCGCGATAGGCGCGGATCATCATCAGTGCTTTCACGGAGTCGCGTGTCGCCTGCTGCACGTCGGCGGAGGAAATCTCGACGCCCTTCGACTGCGCCTTGGCGGAAATTTTATCGCCGAGCTTTTTCTCGACTTCGATCCAGTTGCCGTCGAGGGCGGCGACGAGTTCGCCATTGGCGACCAGCGGCCAGCCCGGCGTTTTCCAGGATGCGCCCTTGGCGCTTTTGAGCACGGAAGCGCGCTCGTCTTTCAGGCTGCTGAAGAAAGCCTGCCAGCTCGCGTCAACGGACGACGGGTTTTCCTCGTACTTGGCCTGAAGTTCCTCGATATAGGCGGCGTTGCCCCCATAGAGGAAAGAGGAATTAAGGAAGGCTTCGTTCTTGTCAGCTCTGGACATGGTTCAATCCCGGGAGGGCGCCCGTCGACACTTTGCACGGCGAATCTTGCGCTCACGTGAACGAGCACAGGCCCAGCCGAACACAGTCGATTCGGGGGCGCCGCTCCCCCGAAGATAACCTTGTCTAACAGCCTTTTAGAACCTCGACGAGAGTCTTGGTCTTAGCCTTTCAGAACCTCGACGAGAGTCTTGCCCAGCCGGGCCGGTGAGGGCGAGACACGGATTCCAGCCGATTCCATCGCTGAAATCTTGGAGTCCGCGCCACCTTTTCCACCCGAAATAATGGCGCCGGCATGGCCCATACGCCGCCCAGGCGGGGCAGTTCTACCTGCTATGAAGCCGACCATCGGCTTCTTGCGGCCCTTTTTGGCCTCGTCCTTGAGAAATTGGGCTGCATCTTCCTCGGCGGAGCCGCCGATTTCGCCGATCATGATGATGGATTCGGTTTCCTTGTCGCCAAGGAACAGCTCCAGAACATCGATGAATTCGGTGCCTTTGACGGGATCGCCGCCAATTCCCACACAAGTGGTCTGACCGAGTCCTTCGGCGGTGGTTTGAAATACCGCCTCATAAGTGAGCGTGCCCGATCTTGAGACAATGCCCACCTTGCCGCGCTTGTGAATGTGACCCGGCATGATGCCGATCTTGCATTCGTCCGGCGTGATGATGCCGGGGCAGTTCGGGCCGATCAGGCGCGACTTCGAACCCTGAAGCGACTTCTTCACTTTCACCATATCGATGACAGGAATGCCCTCGGTGATGCAGACGATGAGCGGAATCTCCGCGTCGATGGCTTCTGCGATCGCGTCAGCGGCACCCGCCGGTGGCACATAGATGGCGGTGGCGTCGGCGCCGGTTTTCTTCTTCGCTTCCATCACGGTATCGAACACCGGAAGGCCAAGGTGGATGGAGCCGCCTTTGCCGGGGGCAACGCCGCCGACCATCTTGGTCCCGTACTTGATCGCCTGCTCGGAATGGAAGGTGCCGTTCTTGCCGGTGAAGCCCTGGCAGATGACCTTCGTATTTTTGTTGACGATAACGGCCATCACTTGCCTCCCTTCACGGCCTTGACGATCTTTTGCGCAGCGTCGTCGAGGTCCATTGCGGGCATGACATCGAGGCCCGATTCAGAAATCAGTTTACGGCCAAGCTCAACGTTCGTTCCTTCGAGACGAACGACCAGCGGCACCTTGAGGCCGACTTCCTTCACCGCCGCGATCACGCCGGCCGCGATGACGTCGCACTGCATGATGCCGCCGAAGATGTTGACCAGAATGCCCTTCACCTTGGGATCGGCGGTGATGATCTTGAACGCCGCCGCCACCTTCTCCTTGGTCGCGCCGCCGCCAACATCGAGGAAGTTCGCGGGCGATTCGCCGTAGAGATTGATGATGTCCATCGTCGCCATGGCAAGGCCGGCGCCGTTGACCATGCAGCCGATGGTGCCATCGAGTGCGATGTAATTGAGATCGTATTTGTGCGCCTCGATTTCCTTCGCGTCCTCTTCCGTCTCGTCGCGCAACTCGGCGAGTTCGGGATGACGGAAGAGCGCGTTGTCGTCGAACGAGACTTTGGCGTCGAGGCAGATGAGATCGCCGCTCTTCGTCAGGATCAGCGGATTGATCTCGAGCATGCTCATGTCCTTCTCGGTGAAGGCCTTGTAGAGCAGCGTCACGAGCTTGCTGATTTTCTTCTGGTCGATGGCACCGAGACCGAGCGCCTTCGACAGACTGCGCACATGGTGCGGGCAAATGTTGGTGGCCGGATCGACAGTGAAGGTGACGATCTTTTCCGGCGTGTCGTGGGCAACTTTTTCGATGTCCATGCCGCCTTCGGTCGAAACCACGAAAGCGACTTTCGAGGAGTCACGATCGACGAGCAGCGAGAGATAAAACTCTTTCTCGATCGCCGCGCCTTCCTCGATGTAGAGGCGGTTCACTTCCTTGCCCACGGGGCCGGTCTGGTGCGTGACCAGCGTTGAGCCAAGCAGGCGCTTGGCTTCCGCCTTCACTTCGTCGATGGATTTCCCGAACTTTACGCCGCGGGCCTTGCCGGGGCCGCCGGCAGTGATCTGGGCCTTTACCACCCAGACCGGGCCGCCAAGTTCTTTTGCGGCCTTTTCC
>CAZUJE010000020.1:26937-31001 GCA_964620215.1 uncultured Hyphomicrobiales bacterium | reverse complement strand
CCTCGGATGCGGACGGTTATGCGGGCGATGTGGTGGCGGCGGCGAAGAAGGCGGGCCTGCGTGTGAAAGCCGATCTCCGCAACGAGAAGATCAGCTACAAGGTGCGCGAACACTTGCTCGCGAAAATGCCGGTGCTGCTGGTCGTTGGCAAGAAGGAAGTCGAGACGCGCTCCGTTTCCATCCGGCGTCTCGGCAGCGAACAGCAGTCGGTGATGCCGCTCGATGAGGCGCTCAAAGCGCTCGCCGCCGAAGCGACGCCGCCGGATTTGAAGCGGGAGAGTAAAGCGGCTTAATTCTGCCGCTTCGTCTGCTGCTGCGGGTTTGTGATCTGGCTTTCGGCGCGCGCCAGCACTTCGATTTCGCGGTCACGGCCGGACTGCACGCGGAAATTTTCCTGGTAGGTTTTCCCGTCGTGGCGGGCGATGGCGACATATTCGCCTTCCGAAAGCACGACGCTCGGGAATGCGCCGATCGATTCCTTGATGGAGTCGCCGCCCGGCGTCAGCACCGACCATTGGGTATTTGCAATCGCTTCGCCGCCGCGCGCGTTCACGAGCTTCAAGGTGATCTGGGCGGCGCGGTGATGCACGGTCGCTTCGGTGAGGCGGCCCGGCTCGATGCGCACGTCGGCCTGAATCACCGCGTTGCCTTCCCCGAAGGTCGATTGAACGTAATAAGCGCCGGCGGGCAGGATGACGAGATCGCCGGGCGAGGCGTTGCGCACCACGGGCGGGCGTTCGGCGCGGCCGCCGGTCAGCGGCTTGCCGCCGCGCGAGAGGAAGCTGCCGTCATAGACATCGAATTTCAGGCGGTGGGCGGGAATCTGGTTGTCGGCGACGCGGCCTTGCAGGCGAAGTCCGCCGCCGGAAACGATCAGCGTTTCCTTGCGCGGCTCGCCCGCGAGAGAGACCCGCTGTGTCGCGCCCGCCATGCCATAGGTGGCGTGGACGACATAATCGCCCGGAGCGAGGGCAAATACCGGATAGGGATCGTTGGATTCCTGCACCAGCGTCAATGCGCTGGCGTTGTCGCCGCGCGTGGAGAATACGCGCCAATGCAGCGAGCGGGGAATATATGGACCGTCGGCGGAGAAGCGCGCCGAAAGTGCCAGCGGCAAGCGGCCCTGCGCCACGTTTGGAATCGACTGATGCGGATCGCGCATTACCGGAGGCTGCACGGCCGGCTGGGTTTGCTGCTGCACGGGAGCAACCGGTGACGCCTGCCGTTCGCGCTCGCGCGCAGCGGGCGGCGGTGACGAGGGTGCCGGGCCGAATGTGGTTGCGGGGCCGGTAAAGGGCGTGACTTGCGCGGGGGCCGGAGCGGTCAGAAGAAACAGCGCCAATCCAGCCAGCAGCGGCAGACGGACGGTTCCCGCGCGAAGGACCATGGACCCAGGTTGCATGGCGCTATTTCGCTCCTGAGCGAGGCGAAAGCAAGTCATCAAAAACATAACCGCGCCGGAGCCTCGCCGGGCGCGGTTATGGAGCCATTTAGTGCCATGGTTCCCGGGTGTCAGGGGAATAGGCTTGCGCTACAAAGCCGCCATGAAAAATGCTGTCGATCTCCTGAAAACCCGCCGCTCGCCACGCATCCCAGACCTCACAGAGCCGGGGCCGAGCGAGGACGAACTCACCACGATTCTCACCATCGCTTCCAGAGTGCCGGATCACGGCAAGCTGGTGCCATGGCGGTTCATCGTGTTCCGCAAGGAAGCCCGCGCGCCACTGGCCGAGGCGCTGACCGCCTGCTTCCGCGCGGATCACAAGGAAGCAACCCCGGACCAGATCGAGAAGGAGAGTTCACGTTTTGCGAATTCGCCTTTGATCGTCGGGGTCGTCTCAAAGGCCGCACCGCATTCGAAGATTCCGGAATGGGAGCAGATTTTGTCGGCGGGTGCGGCCTGCATGAATCTCGTCAATGCCGCGCACGCATTGGGCTTCGGCGCGAACTGGGTCACCGGCTGGGCTGCCTATGACCGGAGTTGCCTCGATCTGCTCGGTGTTGGGCCGAACGAGAAAGTGGCGGGTTATATTCACATCGGCACGCCGACGGCGGCGCTGGATGACCGCCCGCGCCCGAACCTTTCTGAAATTGTGACGAAGCTCTGATGTTTTACGAAACCGCGAAGCGCAATCACGGCCTGCCGCACGATCCGTTCAAGGCCATCGTGGCGCCGCGCCCGATCGGATGGATCAGTTCGATCAGCGCAAGCGGGCAGGTGAACCTTGCGCCTTATTCGTTTTTCAACGCGGTGGCTTCCAATCCGAACGTGGTGATGTTTTCGAGCGAAGGCATCAAGGACTCCGTCTCCAATGTCTCGGAGACGAAGGAATTCGTCTGCAATCTCGCGACCTGGGACTTGCGCGAGAAGATGAACCAGACTTCCGCGCCCTTTGAGAGGGGCGTCAACGAATTCGAGAAAGCGGGGCTGGAGCCGGCACCTTCAAGGCTGGTGAAGCCGCCGCGCGTCGCCGCATCGCCCTGCGCGTTGGAATGCAAGTTGTTGCAGATCATCGAATTGAACGGCCTTGACGGGAAGCCGATGAACCGTTTTGCCGTATTCGGTCAGGTTGTCGGCGTTCACATCGACGACCGCTACATCAGGAACGGCCTGCTCGACACCGCCGCCATGAAACCCGTTTCGCGCGGCGGTTATCACGACTATTCGGTGCAGACCGAATCCTTCACGATGGTGCGCCCGGAGAAGGCTTAAAGCACGCCCGCGGCCTTCGCCCGCGCGAGCAATCTTTCCGCCTGAATGAGATGCGGACGGTCGAGCATCTTTCCGTCAACGCCGATCGTGCCAGCACCGGGATTGGCGGCGAAGGCGGCAACGATGGCCTGCGCACGTTTGATGGCTTCGGCGCTGGGCGTGAACACCTCATTGATGACCTGCACCTGCGCCGGATGGATCGCCATCTTGCCGTGAAATCCATCGCGTCGGGCTTCCTCGGCCTCGCGGCGCAATCCCGCATCGTCACGGAAATTCAGATAGGGCGTGTCGATGGCCAAAACATCAGCAGCGTGGGCGGCGAACAGGCCGAGCGCGCGTGCGACCTGATAGGGCGGCGTGTAGCCGCCGGACTCAAGCCGATAAGTTTCGGCATTCACCGCGACCGCGAGATCGAGTGCAGCCCATGAGAGGCCGGTCAGACGTTTGCTGGTGCCTTTGTAAGTGCCGAGCGTGAATACAGAGACGGGTGTCTCCGTCACCAGCACCATGATTTTTGTGGAGCCATCGGGAAGCCCACGAACCGCTTCGCGCGCGGTGAGTTTTGCGTCGAGCAATACGAGATCCTGATGCCCGTTGGATTTCGGCAGCAGGATTCCGTCGGGTGCTGCCTCAAGTACGGTGTCGAGATCGCCGTCCACCAATCCTGTGTCGAGCGAGTTGATCCGCACATAAAGGGCGGGGCGCTTTTTTTCTTTTTTTGCACCCTTCAGGAAATCCCGAACCGACGCCCGCGCGCCAACTTTTGCTGAAGGAGCGACTGCATCTTCCAGATCGAGCAGCAGCGTGTCCGCGCCGGTGGTGAGGCACTTGTCGAGTTTTTTCGGGCTGTCGCCGGGAACGAATAAAAGAGATCGCATCAGGCCGGACGCTTGTTGATGAACGCCTGCCGCTTGCACTCGGCGACGAGCGTGCCGTCTTGTTTAAAAGCCCTATGCATGAATTCGAGAATGCCCGCGGTGTTGCGGGACTTCGATTCACGCTTGCCCAAAATCTCGGTCGTGCAGTGGACGGTGTCGCCCTGAAACAGCGGATTGGGGAATTTCACTTCCTGCATCCCCAAATTCGCGATGGTGGTGCCGACGGTCAGGTCATTGACGGAGATGCCGATCATCAGGCCGAGCGTGAACAGCGAATTCATCAGCGGCTGCCCGAACTCCGTTTCGGTCTCGCAGAAATGCCGGTCGATATGCAGCGGCTGCGGGTTCAGCGTCATGTTGGAGAACAGCATGTTGTCCATCTCGGTGACGGTGCGGCGCAAGCGGTGCTCATAAATGCGCCCGACCTCGAAGTCCTCGAAAAAGATGCCGCCCCTTGCGTGGCGTGCTGGCTC
>CAZUJE010000020.1:0-26837 GCA_964620215.1 uncultured Hyphomicrobiales bacterium | reverse complement strand
GGGATGTCGTTCGATTACCTGTTGAAGACCGCCATCCGCGAATCCGCCCTCGATCCGAAAGCCAAGGCCGCGACCTCTTCGGCGCGCGGGCTATTCCAGTTCATCGACACGACCTGGATGCAGACGGTGAAGGAAGAGGGCGCCAATTACGGCCTCGGCCAATACGCGAAGGACATTGAGCGCGTAGGCGAGAATTATGTCGTGCGCGATCCGGCGCGGCGCGCGGAAATCCTGAAGCTGCGCGAGAACCCGGAAGCCGCGTCCTATATGGCCGGCGCTTTCGCGAGCCGCAATGCGGCCGAACTTTCCTCGGTGCTCGGACGCCAGCCCACTTCGGGCGAACTTTATATCGCTCACTTTCTGGGGGCGAACGGCGCGAAGAAATTTCTCACCCTGAATGCTGCAAATCCGCAGGCCGCCGCGGCGAATGCTTTTCCGGAAGCCGCCGCCGCGAACAAATCCATCTTCTACCGCCGCGACGGCACCGCCAAATCGAATTTTGAAGTCTATGCCGGCCTGACCGCGCGCCATGACCGCGCACCTTCGCCCGCGACGGACGCGCCGACCGCTGTCGCGGCATTGCCGGCGCAGCAGATAAATGGCGCGAAATTCGCGACGGTAGTCATGCCGGACAAGATGCCGGAACGCCTTACGGTGGCCCAGTTCGATTACGCGCCGCATCGCAGCTATTCGAACTTCACGCCGGAAAACACGCCGGCCTATCGCTCGCTTTATCAGGCGAACAACACACGCGGCGTGTCGCGTACCGTGCAAGAATTGTGGAGCCGCGATACGCATCAGAAGGTGGCTTTGGTGGATACCAGCAAGGTCACCCGTGTCGCTCAGGTGACAGAGCCGCAGCCCGGCATCGCCACGGTCGCGCGCAGCAAGATCTGACGCCCACTCCGTTCATAATCCTTAATCAAATCTGAAATTTTACAGTGAACGCTTTGTTAAGCGGCCCCGCGTCATCATGCGCCTGCTTCGCAGAGTGAATGCATGATCGTTCGTCAGTTTCTCGTCTGGCTCCAGACCGCGCCGCCCGGCAATCGCGCCGAGGCCACGAGCGCGCTTGCGCGCGCTTATCTGTATTCGGATCTTTCACCCGATGACCGTCTGGCCGCGGAAGCAGCGATGACCGTTCTGCTCGACGATCCCTCGCCGATGGTGCGCCGTGCGCTCGCCGATGCGCTGGCGAGTGCGCGCGAAGCGCCGCATAACGTCATCATCGCGCTTGCAAACGACCAGCCGGAAATCGCCGAATTCGTCGCCGCCCGTTCGCCGCTGCTTTCGGAAGCAGAACTGGTCGATCTCGTGGGTAGTGGCCATGAGCGGGTGCAAAGTGCGATTGCTTCCAGAATTAAACTTTCCCGCGCGGTTGCTGGCGCGGTCGCTGAAGTCAGCGGTCCGGCTGCCTGCCTGACGCTGATCGAGAATTTCACCGCCGATGTACCGATGCTTGCGCTTTCGCGCATCGCAGATCGCCATGGCCATCTCGCCGCCGTGCGTGAGGCGCTGCTCGCTTGCGACAGCATTACCGTCGAAATCCGCCAGGTACTGGTGGCGAAACTTTCCGAAACGCTCGCCCGTTTCGTAGCGCAGAAGGAATGGATGCCGGAGGACCGCGCCCAGCGCGTCAGTCGCGAAGCCTGCGACCGCGCCACGGTCGAGATTGCTTCGGTCACGCATGAAGATGAAGTGGGCGGGCTTGTCCGTCATCTGATCCAATCCGAACAGCTTACCGGCACGCTCATGTTGCGGGCGCTGCTTTCGGGCAACCTGCAATTTCTGATCGAAGCCTTCGCCGAACTTTCCGGTCTTAAGCCGCAGCGCGTTGCCGCGATCCTTGCAGACAGGACAGGGAATGGTTTCGCCGCGCTCTATGACAGCACCGGGCTTCCGGCCAATGCCTATCGCGCGTTCCGTTCCGCACTGGAAGTGATTCATGAGACCGGCTTCGCCGGCGGCACTTATGGGGCGGCATTGCTCGGCCGCCGCATGGTGGAGCGGGTGTTGACCCGTTACGAAGGCGCGCCGGAGGGTGAGATCGATTATCTGCTCGCCATGCTGCGCCGCTTCGCAGCCGAAGCCGCGCGCGAGGAAGCGCGCTATTACACCGCCGATCTGATCGCGGCGGCTTAAGCCTTACTTCTTTTCTGGTAGCTTGATCGGGGTCGCGGCGTCGCCCGCGATTTCCGCGTAGCCGTCCTTCAGCTCGCGGGCGAGGAACTGCTCAACCAGTATCGCAAGCTTTTCGGCGACTTCCGCGCCGGTCGGCGCCTGCGGGTGGCGCACATTCTCGCGCACGACCGCCTTGATCGCATCCACGGCGCGGTCCACCACCTGCAAGGGCAGCTTGGAATTCTTAGGCCAGTGATAGATCAGGCGGCCAAGGCTGCCTGCGATGATGCCCGCGAGGGGAAAGCCCAGCGTTTCCGCATCGCCCTTGATGTCGTGGGCCGAGCGAAACAACATTTCCATGGTCGCGGAGTTCTGGCCGTTTTCACGCAAGGACGTGCGGGCCTGCTCCAGCCGCTCGCATTCGGTGTTCATCCAGCCGGAGAATTCGCCCTTGAGCGAGGCGAGGGCGGCTTCCGCGCGCTCGACCACGGCCATGTCGATCTCGCCCGGCTCGGCGGTGCGGCGGACAACACCCTTCAGCATGTTCTTCGGCGTAATCACGGAATGATCGCCGAACTGTTGTTGCTGCGGGTCACTTTGGGGATTTTTGGGTTTGTTCATGACTGGTCCAATCCCTTAACTCGCCACGCTGTCTTCGGCTCGATCGGATGCGCGCCGTTTTTGCTGGACGCCCGCATCGATCGGGGTGACAGGAATGGTCTTGCCTCCGGTGCTGCCGCGGCGGCGCTCCGGACCCGTGTAGTTCTGCATCTGATTGCGCCTGCGGTCCGGACCAAAATAGCTCTTGGTCTGGATGAAGGGGCGCGGGTTCAATACCACGCTCAGAATGCGTTCGTATAACGCCTTGGCGGCGATCGGTTTCGTCAAAAATTCGGTGACGCCGGCATCGCGCGCTTCGATCACGCGCTTTTTCTCCGAGTGACCGGAGAGCATGATGATCGGCACATACGGATTGGGCGTGCCGCCGGGCTGGCGGATGGTCTTCGTCAGTTCGATGCCGTCGAAAATGGGCATGGCCCAGTCGGTAATCAGAATGTCCGGATTGTAGGTGGTGAAGGCTTCGAGGCCGGAGGCACCGTCCTCGGCTTCGTAGATTTCGCGCGATCCGAAACCGTGCAGCAATTGCCGGACGATGCGCCGCATATGCGCATTGTCTTCGACAATCAGAAACCGCAGGCGGTGGAAGTCGATCCGGATCATAGAAACGCCCCGCAGCCGGTACCCCCGGCGCGTCACAGCCCGCCATTAGGGACTGTTAGCCTTAAGAATTAGTTGAGGATTGCGACAGGCCGGGATGGTGCCTGGTTAGTCCGGATTAGTACCCGAACTGCTCGCGCAGGATGCGCTCGTCCAGGCTGTGGCCGGGGTCGAACAGCATGACCATGGAAGAATCCATATCCATCCGGGCCGAAACCTTCACGGCAGTCCGTACCTCGAAATGGTCGGCCACGGCGTTCACCGGCCGTTTGTCCGCTTCCAGCACCTGGATCTCGATTTTCGCCCGGTCGGGCAACAGGGCTCCGCGCCAGCGGCGCGGGCGGAACGGGCTGAGCGGGGTGAGCGCAAGGAGCGGAGAGTTCAGCGGCAGGATCGGGCCATGCGCGGAAAGATTATAGGCTGACGATCCGGCAGGTGTGGCCACCAACACGCCGTCGCAGATCAGTTCGGCCATCCGCACTTTTTCATCGACGGAAATCTTCAGCTTGGCAGCCTGGTAGGACTGGCGGAAAAGCGAGACTTCGTTGATCGCGGGCGCGGTGTGCTTCATGCCTTTTGAATCCACCGCCTCCATGATGAGAGGATGGATGATGGTGCGCTGCGCGGAGGCGAGACGCTCCGGCAGATTTTCCAGCGAGAAATCGTTCATCAAAAAACCGACCGAGCCGCGGTGCATTCCGTAAATCGGGATGCCGGTGTCGCGCAGTTTGTGCAGCGTCTGCAGCATGAAGCCGTCGCCGCCGAGCGCCACGACGACGTCGGCCCTGTCCATATCCTCATCGCCGTACGCCTTGATCAATGTCGCGCGCGCCCCCTGCGCTTCCGGCTGAGCGCTCGCGACGAAGGCGATCTTGTCGTAGCGTGTGGAGGTCTTGTTCATGGAGAGGCCGG
Organism: uncultured Hyphomicrobiales bacterium; assembly: GCA_964620215.1. Classification (GTDB taxonomy): domain Bacteria; phylum Pseudomonadota; class Alphaproteobacteria; order Rhizobiales; family Xanthobacteraceae; genus JAUSIF01. Next base: position 22,586 of record CAZUJE010000020.1, on the reverse strand, counting down.
CAACCGCCGCGATAAACAATGGATGAACCGCTATTCGTCTATACGACCTATCCTTCGCTTGTCGAGGCGGAGAAGGCGGGCCGCGCATTAACGGAGGCCGGACTGGCCGCATGCGTGAATATTCTGCCGAATATGGTTTCGATTTATCGCTGGCAGGGGAAGGTCGAACGGGCCGAGGAAGTGGTGATGATTGTTAAGACCCGGGTGTCCCTGAAAGAGAAAGTCGCGGTAACGATTAAGGGCAACCACAGTTACGACACACCCGCCATCGTGTTTCTGGCCACTGCCGGAGGAGATGCGGATTATTCCAGATGGATTTTGGACGAGACTGCGGCGGCCAGCTAAACGGCAGCTAACGAAATAACTCAGACCTCGTTCAGCCGCGATGCGCGAACGTGATCGCGCACTGGAAAATCCGGTTGCCGTCGCGGGCGAAGCGTTTCCCCCAAACAACCCGCGATCGTTGAAAGGAAATACCCCATGTTCAAGTCGCTTGCCGCGATTTCACTCGCGGTCAGTATGTTTGCCGTTCCCGTCCTTGTGAACGGCGCCGTTGCCCAGACTTCGACCGCTCCGGCCGCCCCGGCTGCTTCACCGTCGGTACCGGCGAAGACCGCTCAGACCACGACCGCGCCGAAGAAGGACGAAAAGAAAGACGAGAAAGCCAAGAAAGACGACAAGTCGAAGAAGTAATTCTTCGGCTCTGTTCGCCAAAGCGGCGTGCGTTGAGTGCGTCATTGTGCGTAACGCGTCCCCGCGTTGACTTGAGGCCGGCTGCACCTCACAGCCGGCCTCTTTTTTGGTTACTGATCGCCGCCGAGTTTTACTTTCAGGCCGGCAAAGGCGATGAAGCCGGGCGCGCGGTAGGAAAAATTCTCCTCATAGCTTTTGTCGAAGAGATTTTCTGCCCGCACATAGACGGTTGTCGATTTCGTCACGTCGTAGGACAGAATCATGTTCACGACGCTGTAGGCGGGAAGGGAGACGCGGCCGGGGATGTTGAATGTGTCGCCGTCCTGCATCCTTCCGTTATACGCCGCCCCAAATGTTGCCCGCCCGCGCTTGTCCGCCGAGAAGGCAGTGACATTCACGCTTGCGACATGGCGGGGGCGGCGGATTTCCACCTGATCGGTCGGCTTCTTTGCGTCCGTATAGGTGTAGGTCGCATCGAACAGGAAAAATTCAGTCGGGATGAATTTCAGGCTGCTCTCGATGCCTTTGCGGGTGGATACGCCCGCGAGATTGACCGGGCTGACGCCAACCTGCGCGATGAGATCGGTGTAGTCGGCGCCGAACACCGTCACGTCGGTGATGAGCTTTCTGCCAGCCCACGTCTGCGTGATGCCGAAATCCCAGCCGATGGAAGTTTCCGGCTTCAGATTCGGGTTGCCGATAAAGCCCGGAAAGAATCCGAACTGATCGACGAAGGTCGGGTTGGTCGCCGCCTTGCCGACGCTGGAATGGAATTTCGTGCCGGTCGAAGCGATGTGCTGCGCGCCGGTGAAACGCCAGGTGAGATAATTTGAAAAAGCGTCGTTGAAGTCCTGCCGCACCGCGCTCGTGAAGGTGAAATCCCACGGGAAGGTGACGACGTGCTCGGCGGCGATACCTTTGCGTTTGCGGTCGGCGTTCGCACCGAAGTTATGCTCGTAATGTTCCTTGGCCTGGTCGAGCAGGATCGTGAAACTGTGCTGCTCGCCGCCGAACAGGCGCGTGTCGTATTTCAGTGTGCTTTTGTAGTCGAGGAACTCGGCATTGGCCTTGCTGATGAACGGACCGAAACCGATTTCGCTGTTGAAGATGTCGTCAACCTTGCTTACGCCGAGGCGCTGCACCAGGCGACCGTCGAAGGCGGTGTGAGTCGCGGCGATGCGGCTCGTGGTGCTGCGGAATTTATCGTAGCCGAATCCATCCACGAGCGGGATGACGAATTCCGGGTCGTACTGCACAACGCGATCGACGTAGCGCACGAAGCCTTCGATGTTCAGGTTGCCGATATCGAAGCCGCCCTTGGCGGTGGCGATCTTGGTGCGATTGCCATCGCGCTCATCGCCTGAGCGAGAGATGTTGTAGCCCTTGGTCTCCTTGTTCTGGACGGTGACGGCGCCATACGCCGCGCCGAACTGTCCGCGCAGGCTGGCGCTTTCGCGATGCGATTGCTGCATGCCGCCTTCAACGCGGTATTCGGCTTCCGGAGACTTCAGTCCCTTGCCGGATTTTGTGTAGATCGAGATCACGCCGGAGCTTGCATTCGCACCGGAAATTCCCGACTGCGGGCCACGCACCACTTCGATGCGGTCGATGTCGTCGAGCAGGAAATCCGCCCAGTCGAAATCGCCGAAGTCGAGCCGCTGCGCCGGCACGCCGTCGATGGTGACCAGCGTGTGGTTGGCTTCCGAGCCGCGCAGACGGACCTGTGTGAGCGTGCCGGAACTTGCATTGCGGTTGACCATCACTCCCGGAACGAAACGCAAGGCTTCGCCGGCGGTGGTGAGGCCGCGCGCGCGCATCTCTTCGCCTTTGAGAACGGTGACGGATGCGCCGACCTTGTCCGACTCAATCGGCGCAAGGTTTGCGGAAATAACTGTCTCCGGCAGCTCGTTCGTCTGAGCGAAAGCCGAAGTTGAAAGCAGAAATAGAGTCAGAACACCAAAGGTGCTCGTTTTTGATTTGGACAACATGGATCGCCCCCAGCGATTGTCGAATTGAGACAAGTCGCGAAGACGCGCGCGATCGGCCGGGCAAACGCCCGTCCAAATTCGTGCTCGAACTCTGGATGCAGCCTCACGGGCACACCTCCGCAACGGTTGACTTCACGTCGTCACCGCTGCGGATAGCCGCACCGTGCACACGCCCCGCGTGCCGGTAGGGTGACCGATGCAGGTCGGTCTCCTGGCTCACGGGTCATCGCCTTTGTCCCTGCCTTCCCGGACTTGCGCCCAGTGGCACTTAGAGACGAGGCTCGCCGCTTACAGTTGCGGGGGCAGCCGCGGCTTTGGCCCGAAGGCCTACCGCGTTCCCATGAGCCAGCCGAAAGACGCCGGATGGCTCACCTGCGTCGATGCGCGGATTAAGGGTCAGGGTTGCGCCTGAGTCAAGAAACCGGCCCGTGCTGGCAAATTGCCGCGCAAATCCCCACGTAAAGAGCCTGAAATTCCACGCGGGGCGGCGGGAAAAGGAAATCCTTACGGCTTTTCGCCATTGTCCCGGGTGAAGGTTTGCTTGTGGGGGTGCTGCCTAGCGTCTAGAAACGCACGGCTTTTCACCCACTTGCCGTGGTGCAGTAAAAGCCGGAGATTCCTGTTGATGAGCCGAGTTTCTGCCGATAGCGGCCGTGCCTCGCGTGGTGCTTCGCGCGAGCCCATCAGCGTGTCGTTCGAATTCTTCCCGCCGAAAACGGAGGAGATGGAAAAGACACTGTGGGATTCGATCGCTCGCCTCGCGCCGGTCCAGCCGAAATTCGTCTCCGTGACTTATGGCGCGGGCGGCAGCACGCGCGAGCGCACCCACTCGACCGTGAAGCGTATGCTTGCGGAGACCGATCTGGTCCCGGCGGCGCATCTTACTTGCGTCGATGCGAGCAAGGCCGAAGTGGACGATGTCGTGAAGGCATACTGGGAGGCGGGCGTGCGCCATATCGTGGCGCTGCGCGGCGATCCTGCGAGCGGTGTCGGCGAGAAGTACGCGCCGCATCCGCAAGGCTATGCTTTTTCCTCCGATCTCGTTGCGGGCATCAAGAAGGTCGGCGACTTTGAAGTTTCGGTTGCCGCGTTCCCGGAGAAGCATCCGGAAAGCAAATCCATCGATCATGATCTGGACGTGATGAAGAAGAAGGTGGACGCCGGCGCCACGCGCGCGATCACCCAATTCTTCTTCGACAACGAGCAGTATCTGCGCTTCCTAGACCGCGTGCGCGCGAAAGGGATCAACATTCCGATCGTGCCGGGCATTCTGCCGGTGCAGAATTTCAAGCAGGCGAAGAATTTCGCCGAGCGTGCCGGAGCGACAGTGCCACGGTGGCTCGCCGACCGTTTTGAAGGACTCGATGAAGATGTGGCCACACGCAAGTTGGTCGCCGCCGCCATCGCGTCCGAGCAGGTGCTCGACCTCGTGGACGAGGGCGTCACCGATTTTCATTTCTACACGATGAACCGCGCTGACCTCGTGTTCGCGATCTGTCATCTCCTCGGCCTGCGGCCGAAAGCGCAATCGAAAGCAGCCTGATGAGCGAGAAGAAGAAAATCGATGGCGCCGAGATCGAGCGGGAGCTGAGAAAGCTCGCCGCTCAGCGCATCCTCGTGCTCGACGGCGCCATGGGTACGATGATCCAGGGCCATCAGTTCGATGAAGCGGCTTTCCGTGGTGCGCGTTTCGACGCCTGGAACCGCGATCTGCGCGGCAACAACGATTTGCTCAATATCACGCGGCCTGACGCGATCCGGGACATTCATCTGGCCTATTTCCGCGCGGGCGCGGACATCGTCGCGACCAACACGTTTTCTTCGACCTCCATTGCGCAGGCGGATTACGGGCTTGAGAAAGAAGCCTATGAGTTGAACATCGTCGGCGCGAAGCTCGCCCGCGAGGCGGCCGTGATCGCGCAAAAGGAAGACGGCAAACGCCGTTTCGTCGCGGGCGCCATCGGTCAGACCAACCGCACCGCTTCGATTTCGCCGGACGTTTCCAATCCCGGTTTCCGTGCGACGAGTTTCGACGATCTTGCGACGGCCTATTACGATCAGGCGCGGGGCTTGGTCGATGGTGGCGCGGAACTGCTGCTGGTCGAGACGATCTTTGACACATTGAACGCCAAAGCGGCAATTTTTGCGATTGAGAAACTTTACGACGAATACAAAATCCGCCTGCCGGTCATGATTTCCGGCACGATCACGGATCTGTCCGGGCGCACGCTGTCCGGCCAGACACCGGAAGCATTCTGGAATTCGATTGCCCATTCGAGACCGTTTTCGGTTGGCCTCAACTGCGCGCTCGGCGCCAAGGAAATGCGCGCGCATGTGGCCGAGCTTGGCCGCGTCGCCGACACGCTGATCTGCGCTTATCCGAATGCGGGCCTGCCGAATGAATTCGGTCTCTACGACGAGAGCCCTGAATTCATGGCGGGGCTGCTCGACGAGTTCGCGGCGTCCGGGCTGGTGAACATTGTCGGCGGCTGCTGCGGCACCACGCCGGAGCATATCCGCGCGATTGCGAACACGGTGAAGAGCAAGAAGCCGCGCACGCTTCCGAAGATCGCGCCGATGCTGCGGCTTTCCGGTCTTGAGCCGTTCACACTCACCAAGGAAATTCCGTTCGTCAATATCGGCGAGCGCACCAACGTCACCGGCTCGGCGAAATTCCGCAAGCTCGTCACCACCGGCGATTACAACGCGGCGCTTGCCGTTGCGCGCGACCAGGTCGAGGCGGGCGCGCAGGTGATCGACGTCAATATGGACGAGGGACTTCTCGATTCAGAGAAGGCAATGGTCGAATTCCTGAATTTGATCGCGTCGGAGCCGGACATTGCCCGCGTTCCGGTGATGATCGACTCGTCCAAGTGGACGGTGATCGAGGCCGGCTTGAAATGCGTGCAGGGCAAGTCGATCGTGAACTCTATCTCCATGAAGGAAGGCGAAGAGGAGTTTCGCAAGCACGCGCGCCTCGTGCGCCGTTATGGTGCCGCGGTTGTCGTCATGGCCTTCGACGAGAAGGGCCAGGCCGACACGCAGGAACGCAAGATCGAGATCACCAAGCGCGCGTATAAGATTCTGACGGAAGAAGTCGGCTTCCCGCCGGAAGATATTATTTTTGACCCCAACATCTTCGCGGTCGCGACTGGCATCGAAGAACACAATAATTACGGCGTCGATTTCATTGAGGCCACGCGCTTTATCCGAAAGAACCTGCCGCACTCACATGTGTCTGGCGGCGTGTCGAACCTGTCGTTCTCGTTTCGCGGCAACGAGCCGGTGCGCGAGGCCATGCACGCCGTGTTTCTGTACCACGCGATTGCGGCGGGCATGGACATGGGCATCGTCAATGCCGGCCAGCTCGCGGTCTATGAGAATCTGAAGCCGGAACTGCGCGAAGCCTGCGAGGACGTGGTTCTCAATCGCCGTCCGGACGCGACCGAGCGGTTGCTGGCACTCGCCGAAAGCTATCGCGGCGGCGCCAAGGAAAAGCGCGAGATCGATTTGGCCTGGCGCGAATGGCCGGTGGAAAAACGGCTCGCGCATGCGTTGGTCAGCGGCATCACCGAATTCATCGAGGTGGATACGGAAGAAGCGCGCAAGAAGGCCGCCCGCCCGCTGCATGTGATCGAAGGCCCGCTGATGGCCGGCATGAATATCGTCGGCGATCTGTTTGGCTCGGGAAAAATGTTCCTGCCGCAGGTGGTGAAATCCGCCCGCGTGATGAAGCAGGCGGTCGCCTATCTGATGCCCTTCATGGAAGAAGAAAAGCGCATCAGCGGCCAGGAGCAGGGAAAGTCGAACGGCAAAATCGTGCTCGCGACCGTGAAGGGCGACGTGCATGACATTGGCAAGAACATCGTGGGCGTCGTGCTCCAGTGCAACAATTACGAGGTCGTCGATCTCGGCGTCATGGTGCCGGCCGCGAAAATTCTGGAAACGGCGCGCAACGAGAAGGCCGACATCATCGGCCTGTCCGGCCTGATTACGCCGTCGCTCGATGAGATGGTGCATGTGGCGTCCGAAATGGAACGCGAAGGCATGGACCTCCCGCTGCTGATCGGCGGCGCCACCACCAGCAAAGTGCATACGGCGGTGAAGATTTCGCCGCGTTACCAGCGCAGCCAGGCGGTGCACGTCATCGACGCGAGCCGCGCGGTCGGTGTCGTATCGAAGCTGATTAATCCGGAAGTGCGGATGCGCACGATCAACGAAGTTCGCGACGAATACGCGAAGCTCGCGACCATGCATGCCCGCGCCAATCAGGAGCAGAACCGCATTCCGATCGCGGATGCGCGCGCGAACCGCCTGAAGATCGATCTCGCCAATTACACGCCGCCGAAGCCGAAATTCATCGGCACCAAGGTGTTCGAGACGTATGATCTTGAGGAACTGGTGCCGTATATCGACTGGACGCCGTTCTTCGCTTCATGGGATCTGACCGGGCGCTATCCGCAGATTTTCGAAGACCCGAAGATGGGTGCCGCCGCACGCAGCCTCTATGAAGACGCGCGCAAGATGCTGACCCGCATTGTGCAGGAGAGGTGGCTGGGCGCCCGCGCAGTGATCGGTTTCTGGCCGGCAGCCACGCGCGGCGACGATACGGTTGTCTATAAGGACGAGAGTCGCAAGGAAGAACTGGCCGTATTCCATTCGCTGCGCCAGCAGATGCCGCGCAAGGAAGGCGGACGCGCTTCGATTGCGCTTGCCGATTTTGTGGCGCTCGAAGAAACGAAGGTGCCGGATTATATCGGCGGCTTTGCCGTCACCACGGGCATTGGCGAAGACGAGAAGGCCGAAGAGCTGAAAGGCCAGAACAACGATTACGACGCGATCCTGATGAAGGCGCTGGCGGATCGCCTCGCGGAAGCCTTCGCGGAAAGACTGCACCAGCGCGTCCGCAAGGAGTTCTGGGGCTACGAGCCGGAAGAAAAACTCTCCAACGAAGATCTCATCGCGGAGAAATATCGCGGCATTCGCCCGGCGCCGGGCTATCCCGCGCAGCCGGACCACACGGAGAAGGACACGCTGTTCAAGCTGCTCGATGTGGAGAAGGCGATCGGCGTGAAGCTGACCGAAAGTTTCATGATGTGGCCGGGCGCGGCTGTCTCCGGTTTGTATTTCTCACATCCGGAAAGCCATTACTTTGGCGTAGGCCGCATCGACCGCGATCAGGTGGAAGACTACGCCAAGCGCAAGGGCTGGACGTTGCAGGAAGCCGAGAAGTGGCTTTCGCCGATCCTGTCCTACGATCCCGACAAGGTGCCGCGGCAGGCTGCGGAATAATTTCCGCGCAAAGAAAAAGGCCGCCGGGATTTTCCGGCGGCCTTCTTTATTGCGTTGCCGATTATTTTAAAGCGGCCGCGCCAGCTTCGCCGACCTGGTGGTCCTGCGCACCTGTGCCGCCGGAAATTCCGATTGCCCCAATGATCTTTCCGCCTTCCGCGATTGGAACGCCGCCAGAGCCGCCGACCAGGCCCGGGAAGGTGATGTAATAGGCGCCCGCGGGCGTTTGCATCGCTTCAAACAGAACGCGCGTCGCGCGCCGCAACGTCGCGGAGGTCTTTGCCTTGCCGATTGCGATATCAACCGAGGCGTACTGGGTGTTGTCGTTCTTTTCCAGATAAACGAGTGAGCCGTTTGGCTCCACAATGGTGATGACCATGTTCCAGTTATTCTTCTTCGCTTCCTCCGCAGCCGCAGCCGCCACCTTCTTCGCTTTTTCAAGCGTGATGTTCGGACCGTAGCCCGGTGCATAAGCCGGAGCGGCGGCGGGTGCTGGTGCCGCCGGTGCCTGAGCGGAAGCGGACTGGACTACGAGCATCCCCGCGCAAATTGCTAGAGACGCGATGACAAGTTTCTTCATTACGGTTCCTCCCTGTTTCGTTTTTGTTGTCTTCACAAAAAAAGACCGCCTTTTTGGCGGTCCTTTGCCTTGAGTTAGATGTTTGAATTCCACGGCGCGGCTATTTGGCGATAGCCGCTTGCCGTTTTCTCGATATGGGCGAGCGAGGGGAAGGTGAAGTGATAGCCGGAGACGAGCATCTTCTCCGCGGCCATCATGTCGTAGAAACGGCGGCGGGTTTCTTCGCCTTTCTGTGCATCCGTATCGGCGTTCGACTGCCAGCGGGGGTTTGTCATATAGAGCGTTGTAAAGCCGGAAGTAACGTCGGCCTGATAGCAGACCTTGCCGTTGCCGGACGAGATGACGAACGAGGTGTGGCCCGGCGTGTGGCCGCTGGTGTCGATCGGAATGATGCCGGGCTGAATTTCCTTGCCGCTATTGTTGTCATATTTCGTGAGCTTGTCGGCAATGTCAGCGAAGATGCGGCGCGTGTTGCGGTGTGTATTTTGCGCAGACGAGCCTTCGGCCGCCTTCGCCATGTTTCCTTCATCCATCCAATAGGTCCACTCGGCAGAAGGCACCATGATCTCCGCGTTCGGATAGGCGAGTGTGCCGTCGGACTTGCGGAGACCGCTGATATGGTCGGAATGGAAGTGCGAAATGATCACGGTGTCGATTGCGTTCGCATCGACGCCCGCAGCCGCGAGATTGGCGGGCGCCTGCCCGGTGCCTGCCGAGATGCTGTTCGGTCCGTTACCGGTGTCGATCAGGATCAGCTTCTTGCCGGTGTTTACAAGTGTCGGATGGAAGTAAGAGTAGATTTCATCTTTCGGCAAAAAATTCTTTTCAAGCTCGGCCTGTACCTGCGCAAGCGTTCCATTTTTCAAGGGCGATGCGGTGAGTTTCGTTTTCCGCACGCCGTCGAGGAGGACCGTCAACTCGTAGTCGCCGATCTTGTAGCGGTAGAAGCCGGGATTCTGTTTTGCCGCAAGGGGCGCGGCGGCCTGCGTGGTTGATTTCGGAAGCAACGGTGTTGCGGCAGCGCCTGCCGCGCCCGCAAGCAAGGTTCTGCGAGAAATCCCAGTCATCAATCGACTCCGTGAAGTTGGCCGAAGAAAAAGGCCGCCCTTTCGGGGCGGCCTTCTGTTTTTCGTTTCGATCAGATGACCGGCATCCACGGCACCGCGACTTCGCGGTAGCCGTTGCTCGCCTTTTCGACATAGACCATCGCCGGGAAGGGGAAGTGGAAGCCCTGCACCATGATCTTGTCGGTCGCGACCATGTCGTAAACCTTGCGGCGCGACTCTTCGGCCATCTTTACATCCTGGTCGAAGGCGGCGTGCCAGCCCGGATTGCGCAGGAACAGGAACGGCACGTTGGTGACGTCGGCGGAGATGAATACGCTCTTTCCGCCAGAGCTGAGCATGTGCGAGTTGTGGCCCGCCGAATGGCCGTAGGTCGCCATCGCGGTGAGGCCCGGAACGACTTCCTTGCCGGGATCGTAGGTTTTCACACGCTTCATCACCTCCGCGTTGAAGACGCGGCGGTTATTCTTGAAGTGTGCTTCCATACGGCCGGCGGGCGCGCGGCTCATTTCGCCGTCGTCCATCCAAAATTTGTGCTCGGCTGAGGGCACAAGAATTTCCGCATTGGGGTATGCGAGCGTGTTGTCGGCTTTCAGCAATCCGTTCACATGGTCGCCATGGTAGTGGCTGATGACAACCGTGTCGATCTGCTCGGGCTTGTAGCCGGAAGCGATCAGGTTGTTGGTGAACTGGCCGGCAACACCCTTGCTGCTGTTGAAACCCGCTTCACCGGTGCCGGTGTCGATCATGATCAGCTTCGAACCGGTATTGATGACGACCGGGTTGTATGGGATTTCGACTTGGCCCGGCGTGCGATAGTCGGCGGCGAGGGCGGCGTCGATTTGTTGCAGAGTAGCATTGGCAACAAAGCCGTCCGGAATCTTGGCGACCCGGTTCACGCCGTCGGTGACGACAGTAACTTCGACGTCGCCGACTTTATAGCGGTACCATCCGGCATTCTGTTTCCCCGCGAGCGGGGCTGCGGCTTTTGCCGGGGTGACTGTTTCGAATGCGCCGGTCACGGCCGCGGTGCCGATAGCGGCGGTTCCCGCGAGTACAGTGCGGCGGTTGAGTTCTGTCATCGGTATCCTCCCTGGGACGTAGTCTCGTTTTCGAGAAATCTTGTTGCTGTTTTTTTGGCGGATTCTAGCGGTACGGCCATCCTAGGCAATCGGGTACAGGCGGGCCTGCTGACCCATTCAACCCCATTATCTCCAGCCTATTCCCGGCAAATGACAATTTTTGGAGCTTCACGGAAGATTGAGCCGGGAAACCCGGCAGGATTGGACTAGACCCGCTGCACTGCTTCCGCGATTATCCGCCGCCCATCGTTCCGCGCGCAGGACATGGGTTCCCTCACCGGATGTGTTCCCCATCCAGCACTGCCGCCGTCCGGCGTCTTTATGGTTTCAATGACAACAAAAAATAGCGTGCGGGCCGCGCCGTTGAAAATAAGTCCCGGCCTGATGCTCGCGGCCTATGGCGCCGCGATTTTTTTGAGCGCCGGTCTTTTGTTCGCGGTGCAGCCGCTCTTCACCAAGATTGTTCTTCCATATCTGGGCGGCTCATCCTCGGTGTGGTCGGTGGCGATGGTCTTCTTTCAGGCCATGCTGCTCGCGGGCTACCTCTACGCGCATATCCTGACGAAGAAATTTCCGGGCGCGCCGTCGATAGCCATCCATGTTCTCGTGCTGCTGGCGGCGACGATTTTCCTGCCGCTTTCCATCGCGGCGGGGTGGGGCAGGCCGCCGGCGTCCGGTGCCGAGTTCTGGCTGATCGGCCTGTTTCTGGTTTCGATCGGGTTGCCGTTTTTCGCGCTTTCGGCGAATGCGCCCTTGCTGCAAGCGTGGTTCGCGCGAACCGGACATCCTTCCGCGAAGGATCCCTATTTTCTCTATGCTGCGAGCAATATCGGCAGCTTTCTGGCGCTGCTGGGCTATCCGCTGCTGGCGGAGCCCTTCACGCTGCTCGGCGAGCAGACGCGCGTATGGTCGTATCTCTTTTATATCCTGATCGCGATGATCGCGGTTTGCGGGTTCGTTCTGCTGCGCTCGAAGAACGCGGCGCCCGCTTCATCACGCACCGACAGCCGCAACGAAACGTCTCCAAGCGCGCGTGACGCGGCGATCTGGGTGGCGCTTTCCGCAATTCCTTCCGCGTTTCTCGTCGCCGTCACCGCGCATATCTCCACCGACGTGGCCTCTGCGCCGCTTCTATGGGCGGTGCCGCTTGCGCTCTATCTTCTGACTTTCGTGATCGTGTTCCAGACCAAGCGGATTTTTCCGCACTGGTTCTTCCTCGCCATCCAGCCTTACGCGATCCTGCTGCTGATCGCGGTGATGGTGTTCGATGAACTCGGCCATATCGGAATGATGATCCTCATCAATCTGGCGGCCTTCTTCATCACGGCGATGGTCTGCCACGGCGAACTGGCAAACCGGCGGCCCGCCGCAAGCCATCTCACGGCTTTCTATTTATGGATGTCGGTCGGCGGCGTGATCGGCGGCATTTTCGCCGGGCTGATCGCACCACATCTGTTCAACTGGGTCGCGGAATATCCGATCCTGATGGTCGCGGGTCTGTTGTGCAGGCCGGGACTGCGTATTCCCGATAACTGGAAAGAATGGGGATGGATGGGTGCCGCGGCGGCACTGCTGCTTGCCGCGATGTTGTTTATTCTCAAGCTCGGCATCTGGCCCGCGATCACGGCCTTCAACGGCATGGTGGGGATTCTTCTTCTCCTGGGCGCGCTTTATTTCACCAGGGAACCGCTGCGGCTCGCAGGCGTGTTCGCCGCCGCCCTCGTGCTGATCTACAGCTATCACTGGGAAAGCGGCGGCCAGAAAACCGTGCGCAGCTTCTTTGGCGTCAACAAGGTCTATGAAAGCAGTAACGGACAGTACCGCGTGCTGATGCACGGCACGACCATTCACGGCGTCCAGCGCATTCGTTCATCCGACGGCACTCTTTTATTTGGACGGCCGGAGACGATCAGTTATTTTTCCTCGCGCTCGCCGATGGCGGTGGCGTTCGAGGCGGCGAAACAGAACAAGAAGACTCCCATTCGCGTCGCCACTGTCGGCCTCGGCATCGGCACCGTCGCCTGTTATCTGCGGCCCGACGACAAGCTCGACTTCTTCGAGATCGATCCGGCGGTCGTGAAGATCGCGACCGATCCGGGCCAGTTCACAATGATCTCAAGCTGCATGCCGAATTCGCGCATCGTGATCGGCGACGCGCGCCTGACACTCGAAGACTCGCCGGACGGCTCCTACGATCTGATCGTGATGGACGCCTTCACCTCCGACGCGGTGCCGGTTCACCTTCTCACCCGCGAGGCGATGGCGCTTTACCTGCGCAAGCTCGCCCCCGGCGGCATGGTGGTCTCGCATGTGATGAACCGGCATATGGAATTGCCGTCGGTGGTTGCGGGGATCGCGGCAGCCAACGGTGCGGTCACGCGCGTGATGCATGCATTCGAGCTGGGGGAGCCGGGGGCTTATATTTACGGGTCCAGCGTCGCGGCGGTCGCCCGCAACGACAAGGACTTCGGAAGATTGCTCGACCTCGGAAATTGGGAGCTTGAGCGCCCCGATCCGCGCCAGCGGGTCTGGACCGACGACTATTCCAACATTGTGGGCGCTATGCTCCGGCAATATCGCCAGTAACACCGGAATCGAGTATTCCGGTGCGCCGGATCAGGGAGCCATGAATGGCAATTCGTAGCAGCAACAGAAAACGGGCGTTATCGCCACTCAATCTGCCCGTGGCCACCCATGGGACCACACTCTTCGTTTATGCGCTGACCATTTTCCTCAGCGCCGCGCTTTTGTTTTCCGTACAGCCGCTGTTCGCCAAACTGGTGCTGCCATATCTTGGAGGCGCGCCGTCGGTGTGGTCGGTGGCGCTGGTATTTTTCCAGGCGGTGCTGCTCGGCGGCTATCTCTACGCGCATCTCCTCACGCACTATTTGCCGGGAAGGCAATCGGTCCTCATCCATATACTGGTAATGGTCGCGGCAACCTTCTTTTTGCCGCTCGCCATATCGGCGTCATGGGGACAGCCGCCGGTGCAGGGCGAAACGCTCTGGCTGATCGGGCTGTTCACGGTTTCCATCGGCTTGCCGTTTTTTGCACTCTCGGCCAACGCCCCCTTGTTGCAGGCATGGTTCGCGCGCACCGGCCATCCTTCCGCGGGCGATCCGTACTTTCTCTATGCCGCGAGCAATGTCGGCAGCTTTCTGGCGCTGCTCAGCTATCCGCTGCTGATCGAGCCGTTGACGCGGCTTGGCCAGCAGACATTCGCATGGACCTCGCTGTTTTTTCTGCTGATCCTGTCCATCGCCGCCTGCGGACTGCTGCTCGTGCGCTCGCGCAATGCGAAGCCGGCGGCGCGCTCCCATAGCGGCGCGACTTCCGCGCCCACCTGGCAGGACATGGCGATCTGGATCGGGCTGGCGGCGGTGCCGTCCGGCCTGATGATCGCGGTGACGGCGCATATTTCCACGGACATTGCCGCGGCCCCGCTGCTCTGGGTCATTCCGCTGGCGCTCTATCTTCTGACCTTCGTGGTCGTGTTCCAGCAGAATCCAATTATCCCGCATTCCTTCTTCGTGAAGGCGCAGCCTTTCTTTATCGCGCTGCTGGTCGCGACCTTCGCGCTCGAACACGGCCTGCGCATCTATAATGTGCTGCTCATCCATGTGCTGGCGTTTTTCGTCACGGCGATGGTGTGCCATGGTGAACTCGCGCGCCGGCGGCCGGCCGCGCAGCATCTCACCGTGTTCTATCTCTGCATGTCCATTGGCGGCGTGATTGGCGGATTGTTCGCGGGCATCGTGGCGCCGCGCGTGTTCAACTGGATCGCGGAATATCCGCTCCTGATCGTTGCAGCGGTGCTGTGCCGTCCGGGTCTTGTCTTGAAGGACGACCCGGAGACGCAGCGTTTCTGGCTGATCGCGTTCGCGATCCTGGTGGCGCTTGCGGTGCCGCGCTTTGTGTTCAATTACCAGTTCGATCACACTGCCTACGGTGGCGTTGTGATCGTGCTGCTCGCAATCGGTTACGTGTTCGCCTTCGATACGTTGCGCTATGCGGCGGTGATTGCGCTCATCTTCATGTTCGTGCGGGTCTATGACAGCGAGGCGGCCGGGCGCTATTCGGTGCGCAGTTTCTTCGGCGTTCATAAAATTCTGGAATCCGCCAACGGCCAGTACCGCGTGCTCCTGCACGGCACCACGATCCACGGCGCGCAGCGCATCCGCGACACCGAAGGCAAGCCGCTGACGACGCGGCCGGTGCCGATCACCTATTACTCGGAAGGCTCCGGTATTTCGCAAGCCCTTCGCGCGGTGCGCGAGCGCAAGAAGGGGCAGCCGATCCGCATTGCCGCCATTGGCCTCGGCACCGGTTCCATCGCTTGCCTCACCGATCCCAAGGACACGCTCGATTACTACGAGATCGACCGCACGGTGGTGAAATACACCCGCGACGACAAGGTGTTCACCTTCCTCGACCGCTGCAAGCAGGACGCAAACATTATTCTCGGTGACGCGCGCCTGACACTCGCGAACGCCAAGGATGCAAACTACGACATCATCATCGTCGATGCGTTCAGCTCCGATGCGATCCCGATCCATCTCCTGACCAAGGAGGCGATGGCGATCTACCTGCAAAAAATCAACAAGCAGGGGCTGGTGACGATCCACATTTCCAACCGGCACCTGGAACTGGCTTCCGTGGTGGCCGGTATTTCGGCGGCGAACAATGCGCCGATGCGCGTGAATTCCGGCGACGACAGCTTCGCCAATTCCGATGAGAGCTACCAGTATTCGCAGACCGTCACGATCACCGCGCGGTCCGAAGCCGATCTTGGCTCGCTCAACAAGGAAGTCTGGCGTCCGCAAAAGACCGATCCGAAGCAGTGGGTCTGGACCGACGATTATTCAAACATCGTCGGGGCGCTGTACCGGAATTATTGGGAGTAGCGCGAGGCTCGCGGCACGTGGCGCGCATGTTTTGCGTACGCTATAGATGAGCACATGAAAAACTTGCCTTCTATTCTGGGCGGCCTGATCGGCTCGATCATCGGCTTTGTCTGCACGATGATCTTGCTCGAACTTGTCGGGTTCGGAAACCGCAATGATCCAATCACGTCCGGCTTCATTGCGCTGCTGATTTCAGCCGGCGGCGCTGTCGGAGGATTGCTGGTGGGTACCACGATGGTCAGAAGTTTTTCCGGCGTTGAAGTGCCGGGCAGCGCGGCGGGAATCAATCTGAAGGCGCTGGGCGTGCTGGTTGCACTCGTCGTAGCCGGAGGCACAGGTTACTTGGTGTACTCATTAGCGACAGCGACACCTTGGCTGAAGCCCGCCGGAACTGTCCTGCGCTATGAAGTTCGATTGCCGCCGGGTTCGACGGCGGAAACGGTGAAGGGCGTGAAGATTGATCTGGAGACATCCCAGAACTCGATGCCGTTTTCGTATCATCGGGATACAAAGGTCATCGGAGACAATCCGCCGGTGGTTGCAGGTGTGGTGGACCTCGCCTTTCGCACTGCGTACAGGCAACTCGATCTGAAAATTCCGGGCCAACCGGTCCGGTCTTTTTCGCTCAAGATTCCCGCGTCGCCCCCACATTCGCAATTCTCTGACTGGCAAAAACATCCGGATGGCGGAGAAATCCGCTATCGCGTGGTTTGGCCCGGTCAGGATTGAGCGGGATTGTTCAAGCCGTTCCCGTTGACGCTTCCGGCCTTCCTCCCCACAATTCGCCGTTATTGAATGCGTGGGGGTTTGATTGCGTAACATTGACAGCGGCACGATCACGAAAGCGGTGATCGACTCCTGTGCCCCGGAAACCGATGAGCGCCTGCGCGTGGTGCTTTCTTCCGGCCTGACGCATCTGCACAATTTCATCCGCGAGGCCCGTCCGAGCCATGCCGAGTGGCGGAAGATGATTGAGCTGCTGACACGGGCAGGGGAGATCACGACGGAAGAACGCAATGAGTTTGTGCTGTTCTCCGATGTGCTCGGCGTCTCATCGCTCGTGGACATGGTCAATTCCGATCCGAAGGCCACGGCGGCCAGTGTGCTCGGACCGTTTCACATTCGTGGCGCGCCGGAACTGAAATTCGGCGGCGATCTGATCCGTGAAAATCCCGGCGAGCATGTCGTGGTGTCGGGTCAGGTGCGCGACCCGCAAGGCCAGCCTGTGCGCGGCGCGATGCTCGAAGTCTGGCAGACGGCGGAGAACGGTCTCTATTCAAATCAGGATCCGCAGCAGCCCGATTACAATCTGCGCGCCACGATGAAGCTCGGCGCCGATGGAAAATTTCTGTTCACGACCGTGAAGCCCGCACCCTACACCGTCCCGGATGACGGGCCGGTGGGGGACTTGTTGAAAGCGATGGGACGCCGCCCGTGGCGGCCCGCGCATTTCCATGTGATCGTCACGGCGCAGGGTCACAAGCCGATAGTCACCGAGCTGTTTCCTTCCACCGATCCTTATTTGGATAACGATGCGGTGTTCGGCGTGCGGAAATCGCTCGTGTTCGAATACAAGCACAGCAACGACGCTGGAAATTTACCCGCCGCCTTGGAAGCGCGGGAAAAACTGAAGACTCCGTTTTACGCCGTGGATTTCGATTTCGTGCTTGCGCACGAAGTCGCTGGATAAAAACAAAATCACAAGGGGGAATACGCCATGAAAAAACTTCAAGCGATACAGGGCGCGATGCTCGCGCTGGCCTTCGCCGCGCTGCCTCTGGCTGCCCAGGCGCAAAGCGCCTATCCGTCGCGGCATGTGACGATTGTCGTGCCGCTCGCCGCCGGCACCGGCATGGACACCGCCGCGCGCATTTACGGCGATGAATTGTCCAAGCGCCTTGGCAAGCCGGTGGTGATCGAAAATCAGCCGGGTGCCGCGATGATGACCGCGGCCTCGTCGGTGGCGCGCGCGACGCCTGACGGACACACGCTGCTCGTGGCGGCGATCGCGCCGATGGCGATCAACCAGACGCTCTACAAGCAGATTTCCTACGATCCCGACAAGGATTTCACCCCGATCGCGCTCTACGCGAAGTCGCCATTCGTGCTGATCGTCAATCCCGCGTCGGGCATCGACAGCGTCGCGGCCTTCATGAAAAAAGCCAAGGAGAGTGCCGCCAATCCGATCAGCTACAGCACGCCGGGTGCGGGATTCCTCCAGCACCTGACGATGGAACACATGAAGCAGCAGTTCAAATTCGACGCGGTGCATGTGCCGTACAAGTCTTCGCCGCAAGCGATCAGCGATGTGGTCGGCGGCCATGTGCAATCTTCCATCGCTGAAATGGGCGCGTCGCTTGGCCTGATCCGGGAAGGCAAGCTGAAGGCGCTCGCGGTCACTTCGCTCAACCGTCTCACCACCTTGCCGGATGTGCCGACGATTTCGGAGGCGACCGAACTGAAAGGCTATGAAGCCGTATCCTGGCATGTGCTGCTCGCGCCCTCCGGAACGCCGCGTGCAATCGTGGACCGCCTGCACAAGGAGATGAAGGAGATCACGAGCGACAGTGCCTATAAGAGCAAAATCGCGGCGACCGGGCTGATGCCCATCGATACGGATTCGGTCGATGATGTCACAAAATATATCCGTGCCGAGCGCGTCCGCTGGAGCGGCGTGGTGAAGGCGCTGGGGATGGAGGGGTCGCAATAATTAGGCGAGGGAGTTCGTCTGGGATTGGGTTGGTGTCCGGCAGACCGCGACATGCGCTTGTCGGTAATGCATGCTATTCCCATATAGACGCTGAAATGAATCAAGAAACGCCAAAGGGCCAGAAGCCCAAGAGAGAGGAAAACCTGCATGTCTCGCAAACAAATTCGTCCCCTGACGGCATTTCTGGCCGTTGCGGCACTTCTGGCGTTTGTGACGGTCGAAGTCGTGGCGGCGCCGAGGATGAACTCCGGCAGCCGCGGAAACCGCACCTATTCCGCTCCGCCGCCGACCGCGACGTCACCGAAAGCCGCGGCTCCGATTGAACGCTCGATGACGCAGCCGGGTTCTCCGGCGCAATCTGGCACATCGGTTGCGCGTCCGACGACACCGGCAGCGCAGCCGGGCGGGTTCTTCAATCGCCCCGGTCTGCTCGGCGGACTGGCGGCGGGCTTTCTCGGTGCAGGGCTGATCGGGCTTCTGCTCGGTAACGGGTTCCTGGGCGGTCTCGGCGGGATTGCTTCGTTCCTTGGGCTTCTTGTGCAGGTTGGGTTGGTCGCAATTGTTGCCATGCTGGCGTGGCGCTGGTGGCAGAGCCGCTCGCAACCTGCGGCGGCTTTCGCGGGCGGACCGGCGATGCGGCGGATGGGCGTCAGCGATATTCAGCCAAGCGCATCGTTCGGAGGTGGCCCGGTTGCCGACGCGCCGATCCAGGTGCAGCCGGCGGACTTCGATGAATTTGAGCGCACGCTCGGCGAAGTCCAGAACGCATACAGCAACGAGGATCTCGGCACCCTTCGCAAGCAAGTGACGCCGGAGATGTTGTCCTACTACGCGGAAGAACTCGCCGCGAATGCGAGCCGCAATGTCGTCAACAAGATCACGGATGTGAAACTGTTGCAGGGCGATCTCGCCGAATCCTGGCGCGAAGGCAGCGATGAATATGCCACCGTCGCCATGCATTATCGTCAGGTCGATAAGGTCATGGACCGCGCCAGCGGTAAAATGGTGGAAGGCAGCGATGAGCCCGACGAGGGCGTCGAGTACTGGACCTTCCGCCGCTCAGGTGGCGGGCGCTGGCTGGTTTCAGCGATCCAGCAGACGAACTGAATTTTACGTTCCGAAAATTTACAATGGCCCAGCTTATAGCTGGGCCATTGATGCAATCCGCCCCGCATCTTCCAAGCCGCAGATCGTGCGAGGCGTAATCTGAGCGCCTCATCTTTTAAGAGTAATGCCGCGTTGCTATAGAACAATCTTGGCGGATTGAGCCACCGTATCCGAATTAAGGCTGTTTCCGGAACTTTCTATCGGCGAATTGCATTATGGACATGGAATCCTCCGATTTATGTTTTTAAAAAGAGACCGCTAAGCAATCCACGGCCGGCGATTTTTTTGCGAAATAATTTCAGGCTGTATATGGAAAAAATCTTTTGGTGCATCCTGAAAAGATCGTCGCGAACCTCCAGATACTCCGGTTCGCCGCCGCATTCGCGATCATATTCGCCCATTCATTTGAACTGGCGCTCGATGTTTCCCCTGAGGGGCTGAACTGGCTTTCGTCAGAGTTTCGGGGTTTGGGCGCCGTCGGCGTAGATGTATTTTTTGTTATTAGCGGTTACATTGTCACGACGACGGCCTTTCGCTCCAAAAGCGCGCTTGAATTTGCGTGGAAGCGGTTCCGGCGGGTCGCGCCGCTCTATTATCTTCTCTCGATCCCCTGGGTTCTGATCGCGCTTTATTATGGCGAGAGTTACAAGCGCGCCCTTGTTGTGACCTTCACGTTCTGGCCCGCGATCGGAAACCGGATGATCGATCCGGTTCTCGACAGCGGCTGGACGCTTTGTTTCGAGATGCTTTTCTATGTCTCGATGGCGCTCGTGCTGCTGGTCAGACGGCCGTGGGCATTGTGGGTGATCATCGCCGCTTACGCGGCTTTCTGGGTCGCGCGTGAGCTAACAGGGATCGCCACATTTCGATACTTGGGTAACCCGATCATTCTCGAATTTGCGATGGGTGTCCTCGCCGCTTTCGTAGCGCCCAAGGTGAAAACCGGATCGCTCGGTCTGCTTTGTTTGACGCTGGGCCTTGCTGGCATCATCGCGTCAGCTGTTATCGGACACGGACAAATATCGGACTCAGAATTCACCACGAATGCGGATCTATCTCTTGATCGCGTTTTGATCTGGGGAATTCCTTCTGCCCTTCTTGTTTTTGGCGCCGTGACAATGAGGGATTGGGGAAGCAGGAAATTCTTTCGCGCACTCGTTTATTTAGGCGGCGCTTCCTATTCACTGTATCTCGTTCACACGCTTGCGATATTCGCTCTGGAGTTTTTTATCCCCGCTGCAATACCGGCTGTCATCGTTCTGTTGGTGGAAGTTGCCGTTGCCCTGGCGGCTGGCGTTGCAGTTCACATTTTGATTGAGCGCCCGCTTTTACGTGCGATGTCTCCAGTCAAACAGCCTGTTTTGCATCCTGTATTGGTTTCAAGATAACCGGGCCAGGGACGTTCGAGACCTCGGCCGATACTCCAGACGAAGGCGTTAAATACTGGACCTTCCGCCGCGCAAGAGGTGGTCCCTGGATGGTTTCGGCGATCCAGCTGAAATGATCGCATGGCCGGGCCAAATGCCCGGCCATTTTTGCTTGGGGGGATCGCGATCGAAGAACTGGAGTCTTCAGTACCAGCGTCCGCGGCCGTACCAGCCTCCGCCTAACAGCAGAAAGATCAGAATGATGATGAGAAGCGTGTTGGTATCCATTTCAATCTCCATGGGTGATGCTGACGAGCTAACCCGATGGAACCCTTATTGTTCCACCCGTCAGGACGAGTTCCCCCATAGCTCCTTGATTTATATGGCGTTAGACCTGCGCGGCGGCGCGGGAAATACGCGGCCAGGCGCTAACGAGGGGGCAATCTGAGACGCGCATTTAAAGAATGCTTGGTGCCGGGTGAGAGGATTGATCCCCGACCTTCGGTTGATCCTATCGGCGCAAAACCATCGGCAATAAAGCAAGCTTTTCAATCAAAGAATGTTTTTTTGTGGGCTTATGCATCTTCGAATTCTCGGGAAGGATTGCAAGAGCGGACTGCACGGCTTCGGACTGAATATCTGTTCGGACCGTCATCATTTCATGGACATGCGGCTGAAAGAATGACGGCCGTGAAAACTGTACTTTCCATAAATTATCGTATGGATAATCGCGGAATCTGATGGGCTCACCGACGGTATCTTTGAAATAGCGGTTTACGTTGTAAAATAAGCCATCAGTTTTTAGCGAGCGCTGAATAAGATGAAAATAGTCTGCGATCACATCGCGGTTCATTTCCATAAACGAGCGTGTGTTGATGAACAGGTCTGTACTCTTTTCGCGTAATTTTGGAGCGAACCAGCCGGGCAACAGAGTGAAATCGTAACGCTCAGGTTCAATGGGCTTCCCGTCCACGTAGTCATCGAAAAGATAGAATTTAGCTTGCGGGTAAAGCCACGAGAGATAGTACGCCTGCAAGGTGAGGGCTTCAGGCAGGTCTAGCGAGACGTAGTGCGAAGTGGGAAATCGCTTCTTGAGTTTGTGGGCCAGCCCGCCATACCCGCCGCCGATTTCGACAATAGTCGCGGGACTTGCTGCTTCGCTGATTGTCCAAAGATATTGGCAAAGCACGAGTTCATGAAAATTGATTGCATGCCCGCCGATGCTAACCGTTTTGGGATTGCCGATTGAGGTTTCTGCGTAGGTTTCAATCCACTCCGGTCCAGTAATTTTTGCGAGCCGCTTGTATGCATCGGCTGTGCTGAACCACGAAGCGCGGTCTTCCAGATCGTTTTTGAGATCGTTGGAGCGGAACCCAGCGAGCTTGTTTTCATCGCGGAGCGCATCAATCGTTTCTTCCGTGAAAAATCTCTCCCAATGGCGGCTTTTCGCGCCAGGACGATAATCCGAGAGCATTAAGACAAGAGAGACGAAAATACGATCGTGCATGAATTCAATTCGATTAAGTCTTCTCTTGTTAGCTGAAATTATCTTCGATGCAAATGCGCAGATCAATGTTCCCTTCAGGGAATAACCGGCATTGGCGCTCAGAACGTTCAAAAAGGAACTATGTCCTTTTTGGTGTCCAGACAGCCTGCGCGAAATTGTCCTGACTGCGTTATTCGCGTTCCAAATTTTGACTTGAAACGTTCGAAAAAACGCGATTGAGAGAAATTTGGTGCCGGGTGAGAGGATTGAACTCCCGACCTTCGGTTTACAAAACCGCTGCTCTACCGCTGAG
>CAZUJE010000019.1:0-31386 GCA_964620215.1 uncultured Hyphomicrobiales bacterium | reverse complement strand
GTAATTCGAGTACACGCCCTGCATGATGGCGGAGATGCGCTCCAGTCCCATGCCGGTGTCGATCGACGGGCGCGGCAGGTCGATGCGCTGCTCACGCGTCACCTGCTCATATTGCATGAACACGAGATTCCAGAATTCCAGGAACCGGTCGCCGTCCTCGTCTGGAGAACCGGGAGGCCCGCCCTGCAACTTGTCGCCCTGGTCGATGAAGATTTCGGAGCAAGGGCCGCACGGGCCGGTGTCGCCCATCGCCCAGAAATTGTCCGAGGTCGCGATCCGGATAATTCTGGATTCCGGCAGGCCGGCGATCTTCTTCCAGAGGCCGAATGCTTCCTCGTCGGTGTGATAGACGGTGACCAGCAGCTTGTCTTTTGGAAGGTCAAAAGTCTTGGTGCAGAGATTCCACGCCAGCTCGATTGCACGATCCTTGAAGTAATCGCCGAAGGAAAAATTGCCCAGCATCTCGAAGAAAGTGTGATGCCGCGCCGTATAGCCGACATTGTCGAGGTCGTTGTGCTTGCCGCCCGCGCGCACGCATTTTTGCGAGGTGACCGCGCGGCTATAGGGCCGCTTTTCGACGCCGGTGAAGACGTTCTTGAACTGCACCATGCCGGCATTGGTGAACATGAGCGTCGGATCGTTGCGCGGCACCAGCGGCGACGACGGCACGATTTCGTGCCCCGCTTTCGCGAAGTATTCGAGGAACGTGGACCGGATTTCGTTGACGCCGCTCTTGATCGTGCTCATGGGCGTTTGTGTAGCGGCGGGCAAGGTCGAAGTCGAGGGAGAGCGCCGCGGCGGAAGACGTTGCCTCAAACGTTGTTCACTTCATCCCTCCCCCTGCAAGGGGGAGGGTCGGCGAGTGCAACGAGCCGGGGTGGGGGTCGTTGCAAAACCGAATGCCCCCCACCCGCTCGCGGCTTTGCCGCTCGCTTCCCTCTCCCTTTCAGGGGGAGGGAGAAAAAGATCAGCGCGCCAAACGCGACAAAACCCGCCGCCCGGGGCAGTTATGGGCGGCGGGTTTGGTCGGGCCGAGGCTGTCCGGCAAGACACGAGAGGCGCCCCGCGAGAGGCCGGAACAACGGGCCGGGCTGGATCGGGGACAGCCCGGGATGAAGCCCGTTATGCCTCGGCCGCGTCGGGGGAATCGTCGTCGTCTTTTTCTTCCTCGCCGGCGAGAATCTGCTCGGCGATCAGGCCGGAGTTCTGGCGGATCGCCGCCTCGATCTTCGCGGCCGCTTCCGGATGCTCCTTCAGATAGGTCTTGGCGTTCTCGCGGCCCTGACCGATGCGGGTGCTGTCATGGGAGAACCAGGAGCCGGACTTCTCCACCACCCCGGCCTTCACGCCGAGATCGATGAGTTCGCCCATCTTGGAAACGCCCTCGCCATACATGATGTCGAATTCGACCTGCTTGAAGGGCGGCGCCAGCTTGTTCTTCACGACTTTCACGCGAGTCTGGTTGCCGACGACCTCGTCCCGCTCCTTGATCGCGCCGATGCGGCGGATGTCGAGGCGTACGGAGGCGTAGAATTTCAGCGCATTGCCGCCGGTCGTCGTTTCCGGGGAGCCGTACATCACGCCGATCTTCATCCGGATCTGGTTGATGAAAATCACCATGGTCTTGGATTTGGAGATGGAGCCGGTGAGCTTGCGCATCGCCTGGCTCATCATGCGGGCCTGGGAGCCCGGCTGCACGTCGCCCATCTCGCCGTCGAGTTCGGCGCGGGGCACCAGCGCCGCCACCGAATCCACCACCAGAATGTCGATGGCGCCGGAGCGCACCAGCGTATCGGCGATTTCCAGCGCCTGTTCGCCGTGGTCGGGCTGCGAAATCAGCAATTCATCGACATTGACGCCGAGCTTGCGCGCATAGATCGGATCGAGCGCGTGTTCGGCATCGACGAAGGCGCAGATGCCGCCTTTTTTCTGGGCTTCGGCCACTGTATGCAGCGCCAGCGTCGTCTTGCCCGACGATTCCGGCCCGTAGATTTCGACCACCCGGCCGCGCGGCAACCCGCCAATACCAAGCGCAATATCGAGCCCGAGCGAGCCGGTGGACACGGTGTCGATGTCCATCGACTTGTCGTTCTTGCCGAGCTTCATAATGGAGCCCTTGCCGAACGCCCGCTCGATCTGCGAGAGCGCCGCGTCGAGCGCCTTGGACTTATCCATTGAACTGCCTTCTACGAGTCGGAGGGCTGGCTGCGGTGACATTGAAGGGCTCCCGGTCTAATTCCTAGGTCCATTCCTGATGGGCCTTTGGGTGAAACAGATGGGGACCAATGTACATGTTTTGTTCTCATAATCAAGCATGTTCTCCACATGTTCTTTGGATGCCGATAGCGGACTTATCCCCTATAGACATGTAACCTCATCTGGACTATATTCAGTCCATGAAACGCATTCCCAACTACCGCCAACATGCCGACGAGTGCGAGGCCATGGCCCGCACAGCCACCACCCAGAAGGTCAGGGACCATTATCTGGCGCTCGCAAAAACGTGGCGTGAAATGGCGGATGAAATCGAAGCGTCCGAGGCGAAGAAAAACGGGGTCAAGAAATGAAGGCAACCAATCTCCGCACCTTCCAAGCCCGCTTCCCGACCGATGATGCGTGTCTCGATCACCTGATGCGCACCCGCTACGGGCACTCGCTCCAGTGCTTCAAATGCCTGCGCAACGCGAAGTACTACCGCGTGAAAACTCGCCGTGCTTTCGAGTGCGAGCATTGCGGCCATCAGGTTTACCCGACCGCTGGAACGCCGTTTGAGCAAACCCGTACTTCGCTCAAGGACTGGTTCTTCGTCATGTTCCTGTTCTGCGCTTCGCGGAATGGCGTGGCTGCAAAGGAAGTCGAGCGCCAGCTTGGCGTGACCTACAAAACCGCTTGGCGCATGTGCCGCATCATTCGCGAGTACATGGGCGAAGTGGACGGAGACGCGAAGCTGGGCGGTCCCGGTCGCGGCGTGGTCGAAGTTGACAAGGCTTTCATTGGCGGCAAGGACAAGCGCGGATTTGACGATAAGAAAATCGTTCTTGGCATGGTCGAGCGTGGTGGTGAAATTGTTACCCGTCACATTCCCGCGCGCACGGCTGCCCATGTGATGAAGCATGTGCGCAAGAACATTAGTGAAGGCGCTCGGGTCCACACGGATGAAGCGGCGGTTTACAAACTGCTTACCGAACGCTTCGGCTACGATCACGAAACCGTGGACCACTCAAAGTTTGAATGGGTCCGTGGCGACGTTCACACGAATACGATTGAAGCGTTCTGGGCTAACTTTAAGCGCGGCGTGAAGGGGACTTACGTCCACGTTTCCGCGAAGCACTTGCAGACTTACCTGCGTGAATTTGAGTTTCGACATAACTTGCGCCGCCAGCCTGCTTTGATGTTCGAGCTTTTGGTTTCCGCTTTTTCAAGGGTGCGCCTTGAAGCATCCGTGAAAGGAGCGCGCTGAAGCGTCCTTCAATGTTTGAATCCGACATTCTGGTCACCAGAGATAGAAAATGAATCGGTTAGGGCTTCATCATTGGCTTTGGATACTAAACTTAATTGCAGCCGTTGTTGGGGTTCTTCTAATCGACGATACGCAAGCAAATTATTGCCATCAGGACGCAAACAAACAGGAACAGTGCGCCTCTTACCACATACTCTTGGTCCTGTTTTGGCATATCGGAAAAATTCTTTCTGACTACACTCTCATCAATATGGCCGCGACCGTTGCTATCGCGTTTTTTACTTGGAGCCTCACTCAATCCACCCGCAAACAATGGCAGGCCAGCAATCGACAGGCCGATATCGCTGAAGCCAATTTGACGAGACTCAACCGTCCTTTTGTTTTCCCCGGCCAACTGCAAGCCATCCCAAAAATCAATCCAAACAACGATATTTTTGCCTTCGATCTCAGGCTCGAATGGAAGAATGTCGGTTCTACACCCGCTAAGGATGCGAAGTTTCATATTAGCTGGGAGCATTTCCTGAATGATATTCCCGACGATTTTGGTTTCCCCGAACACGGAAAAGCGTCGGGCGTGACTATGTACATCCCCGCGAAAGACAGCACTCAATCCGCTCCGATGCTGATGGACGTTTGTGTTGCTCGTGCCGCGTGGGCAAAACAAATACGTCTCTACCTGTGGGGATGGATCACTTACGAGGATGTTTTCGGACTGTTTGAGAATAAAAAATATAGAACCCAATTCTGCTGGGAGATGATCCTCGAGGGTAACGACCCCTACGGGAAACAAGGGCAACTCGAGTGGAGATGCACTAGCTACCCGCGTTACTCCTGCGTTGATGAGGAGTGCGAGAAAAATCCCCAATAATCCATTACATGTCCAAAGGGGATAATTGCGGCCGATAGGCCACAACTGATGGGAACATATCAGCTATTCCGCATATTAGTGGAACCGATCCCTTACGGGCGGCTTTTATCTATAATTAAGCCAATCGCCTGAGAAAAACCGGAAGGCTGGGATGATCGACGCAGAGTTTTTCAGAAAGCAGGCCGCCCGGTGCCTGCGCCTGTCGCGCAGTTCCTACGATATGGAAACCTGCCGCCAGTTGCGGATGATGGCCAGCGAATTCGAGGACATGGCCGAACGCTACGGCAACTGCAAAGACTATATTCTTGGCGAACTGGAAGGCGGTTCGCCCAAGGGCGGAATGGACCGCGGCTGATTCCCAGGATTCCTTAAAGCTGCTTCATGCCCAGCGAAGCAAGCAGCGGCAGCAGTTCCCGGCCCGCCCGCACGCGATGGTCGTGCATCTGCCGGTGCGCGGCAGGAGCGTCACCGCGGCGAATGGCTTCCACGATCAGCCGGTGTTCCTTTAATGAGCGGACGGGCTTGGCGCGCAGCCGCACCGTCATCGCCCGCGCGCGGTGGACCTGATCGAGCATCGTCTGCGCGAAACGCGCGATGCGGCCGTTGCCGCAGGCTTCGAAAATCGCCCGGTGAAACTGCTCGTCGATCCGCACCCAGCCGTCGAGGTCGTCGCGCTTCAATGCCTTCTGCATTTCCGAATTCATCCGCATCAGTTCCTCAACCACCAGTTTGCGCTCGGCCACCGGCAGCTTCGCGACGAGTTCGGCGGCGGCGGCTTCGAGCGGCGCCGTCACTTCGTAGATTTCCTGCATGTCCTCCGGAGATAAAGGAAGCACAACAACGCCCCGCTTCGCCAGCACGCGCACCATCCCTTCTTCCTGCAAGCGGATGACCGCCTCATGCACCGGCGTGCGGCTCATGCCGAGCCTGAGCGCCATTTCCAGCTCCGAGCCCTGAAAGCCCGGCTGAAAGACGTTCTCGCGGATCGCCGCTTTCAGTTTCGCGTAGGCGTCGTCCACCAGCGACGACTTGCGGACGGGCGCGCGGATCGCTGTTGCTTTGGCCATGAATCGGCTCCTGCGCCCATTCTGTTCCATGCAACGATAAATGCAAGCTTGACCTGCGCCGAAGCCCCGGCCTAGAATTTTGTGACGGCGACAGAACCCGGTCCAGACCGGGCGGCCGCACCATTTTCTTGGAGGAAAACCCCAATGCAGAAATTCATTGCTACGCTGGCTGCCGCGGCCATGCTCACGGCGGCCGCAACCGCCGCCAATGCGCAGGCCTATCCTGAACGCCCGGTCACCATGATCGTGCCCTTCGCCGCCGGCGGCACCACCGACATCGTCGCCCGCCTGATGGGCAACCATATGTCGAAGACGCTGGGCCAGCAGATCGTCGTGGAAAACGTCGCCGGAGCCGGCGGCACGACTGGTGTAACTCGCGTCGCGAAGGCGACCGCCGACGGCTACACGCTCCTGATGGGCAATCTCGGCACGCAGGCCGCGTCCGTCGGCCTCTACCCGAACCTGCAATATGATCCGCGCAAGGATTTCGAGTTCATCATGAACACCGGCGGCACGCCGATGCTCGTGGTCGTCAACGCCAAGTCCGACATCAAGGACTTCAAGCAGTTCATGGAATACGTGAAGAAGAACGGCGCCAAGGTGAACTACGGCACCGGCGGCGTCGGCGCGACTTCCCACCTCACCTGCCTGTTTCTCGATTCACTCCTCGACGTGAAGCCGCAACACGTTCCCTATCGCGGTTCGGGTCCGGCGCTCGTCGCCTTGATGGGCGGCGAACTCGATTACGTCTGCGACCAGACCGTCGGCGTCGCGGCCCAGATCAAGGCCGGTCAGGTGCGCGGCCTCGTAGTCGCCGTGCCGGATCGCGTGCCGTCGATGAAAGATATTCCGACCTCGAAGGAAGCAGGCCTGCCGCAATTCCAGGTCTCCGGCTGGAACGCCATGTTCGCGCCGAAGGGCACGCCGAAGCCGGTCGTGGACAAACTGAACGCCGCCGCCCAGGCCGCGCTCAAGGATCCCACGATCCGCGAGCGGATGCTCGATCTCGGCATGTCGCTGCCCACCGAAGCCGAAATGTCGTCCGCGGCACTCGAGAAGCACGTTGCCGCCGAAGTCGATAAATGGGTTCCGATCATCAAGAAGGCCGGCGTCACCGTCGGCAACTAAGCGGGCAGCAATGAAGACATACAAGATCGCCGCTATTCCCGGCGACGGCATCGGCGGCGAAGTCATCGCCGCCGGTGTCGAAGTTTTGGACGCCCTCGCGCAACGCGAGGGCAGCTTCAAATTCGATTTCAGCCACTACGGCTGGGGCACGGATTACTACAAAAAACACGGCATCATGATGCCGGCGGACGGCAACGATCAGATCCGCAACACCGACGCGATCTTTTTCGGTGCCGTCGGCGCGCCGGACGTGCCGGACCACATCACGCTCTGGGGTCTGCGGCTCGCGATCTGCCAGGGCTTCGATCAATACGCCAATGTGCGGCCCATTCGTATTCTGCCCGGTATCGAGTCCCCGCTCCGCAACGCCACGGACAAAAATCTCGACTGGGTGATCGTGCGCGAGAATTCCGAAGGCGAGTATGCCGGTG
This sequence comes from uncultured Hyphomicrobiales bacterium, assembly GCA_964620215.1. GTDB lineage: Bacteria > Pseudomonadota > Alphaproteobacteria > Rhizobiales > Xanthobacteraceae > JAUSIF01. The sequence goes on along the minus strand of CAZUJE010000019.1, from coordinate 24,432 downwards.
TCGGCGGCCGCGCGCATCGCGGCCATCCGGAAGAAGTCGCGACCGATGTGGCGATGTTCACCCGTGTTGGAGTGGAGCGCATCATGCGCTTTGCGTTCGCGCTCGCGCGCTCGCGCCCGCGCAAATTTCTGACGGTGGTGACGAAATCCAACGCCCAGCGTCACGCCATGGTGATGTGGGACGAGATCGCGCTGGAAGTCTCGAAGGAATTTCCCGATGTGAAATGGGATAAAATGTTAGTCGATGCCATGACCATGCGCATGGTGATGCGGCCCGAGACATTGGACACCATTGTCGCCACCAACCTGCACGCGGATATTCTGTCGGATTTGGCGGCGGCACTCGGCGGCTCGCTCGGCATCGCGCCGACGGCGAACCTGAACCCTGAACGGAAATATCCGTCGATGTTCGAGCCGATCCACGGCTCCGCCTTCGACATTGTCGGCAAAGGCATCGCCAATCCGCTCGGCACTTTCTGGACCGCCACCATGATGCTCGATCATCTCGGCGAGAAGAATGCCGGTTCTCGTTTGATGCGCGCGATCGAGCGCGTCACCGCGGACAAGTCGCTGCATACGCCGGACCTCGGCGGCAAAGCAAAGACCGCGCAGGTGACGAAGGCGGTGATCGAGGCGGTGGCGGGGGATAATAGGTAGGCCTACTTATTCTTGCCGTTCGGGAACGACTCAGACACGATTAAAGTATGTCTGAAACAAAAATGCCTGAAAATTGGGAAGAAGATTTCCGGGTAATCTCAACCGTAAGTCTTGCTTACGCTATAGCCGCACTTGCTATGCAAGTATTCTCGATTACTAAAACCCACCCTGACAGCGATAAATCACTGCGAGCCTTACTTAGGCGTGTAGCCCCGCCAGATGTTAGTGATCTAATTCTCAATGCTGCGGAAGATGCTGTGAAAATTGCGTTGGAAGAGGTAATCGATGTTCAGCGCCGAACTTCCATTAATCACTAAACGACCACTGTAACAGACTTTTACTGGGAATTAGAAGTGAGGCTTGGTCCCGATATCTCGACCATCGATTATCACTACCAGACTATTGGACAAGTTCTGGTATTTCTCATCAATAAAGGTCTTGCACGCATTCATTTAGAGGCTGCTGATGCGATGACCATAATGACTTTCAGAAGAGGGGACGAAGAAGAAGTCCTGAAAACCTTTTCGGATTGCCTCCACTGGATGCTCAGTGAAGGACTCATCCGCGCAAAGAATGTCGAAGAGTTTGACGGAGGTTACTTTTTTTCAGGCGTGCAATTAACTTCCTTAGGAATTCACATCATTCAGCAAGAAACGGGAGATCCCGAAATTGGTCCAACCATCGAGGAAAGCGCGAAAAAGAAGTCTGGCGCTGATCTAGATGCATCGAAATTTACGAAGATTGGTGCATTCGTTGGCGGTGCACTAGGAGGCTTAATAAAATCAATTAGTTAAACGTCATGGCCGGGCTTGTCCCGGCCATCCACGTCTTCCTTGTCATCGTCCGCGAAGGCGGACGATCCAGTAAACACCTCGTTCTCCATGATTACTGGATGCCCCGCTTTCGCGGGGCATGACATAGGTGGTGTCAGCTGCCCGGATTCGTGCTATCCTTTGCTATGACCAAACTCCTTCGCGAAGCCATCAGCAAGGTCGAGAAACTGCCGGAAGCGGAACAGGATCGCGCGGCTGAACTCCTGCTTGGCCTCGCCGAAACCCCCGTGCGCTATCGGCTCACCGGCGAGCAACTCGCCGAAGTCGAACACGCCCGCAAGGAAGCGCGTGAAGGCAAATTCGCCAGCGACGAGGAAATGGCCGCACTATGGCGGCGCTTCGGCCTCTAAGGCTGCGCTTCACGGCGCGCGCATCCGGCTCGCCGCCGACATGCTGTGCGCTTTCCCGATGCGGGTCACGAAGGCCGCTCGCCCGGCACGCGCGAGTGGATCGTACGCGGGCTGCCTTACATCATCGTTTATGAAATCATCCCGGAGCGTCCGGACGAACTCGTGGTGCTCGGCGTTTTTCACGGCGCGCAAGGCCGCTAAAGAAAATCTCGCTCTGTCATCCACTTAGCTCCCCTTATCCCCGCTTCCAAAACCTCCCTTAAACTCCGCATCACTCCCGCTCATCGGGGACGCTTCTAGAGGCGTTCGTGAAGTGGAGTGGACTCGAAAGAGTGTCGAAGTCGGCCAAGCCCGACTTCGATTGAGGCGGCGCCTCCGTATGTGTTTCGCAAACACATGCCGGGGCGGTCCGGGGCTCCGCCCGGCGGGAATACGCCCGCCTGCCAGGAGCTTGGCTGACGGAGAGAGGTTTCGGCCTCTCACGAAAAGCGCGGCCCGGATCGTAAGGAAGACGCCGCGATGGAGCGCCGGGAGGCGAAGCCTGCTTTTCGCAGAGCAGGCACAACGGAAGACCATGCGCCTTTCGGCGCTCCGTCTCCCCTGCCGATGCCCCGGATGCAAATCGCATCGTGGGAACGAGAATCTATCCCTCCCCACTTGGGGAGGGTGGCGAGCGAAAGCGAGCCGGGTGGGGTCGCGGCGTGAAAGGCACCCCACCCCGGCGCTTCGCGCCGACCCTCCCCCAAAGGGGAGGGATAAAGAAGACCGCTGTATGAAAACCGAATCCGAATCTTTGAGCGAAAGCCTCAGCCCATCGTCTCTTTCACGGCGGCGACAAGCTGCTTCAGCGTGAAGGGCTTGGGCAGGAATTTGAACTGCTCGCCTTCGGGCAGGTTTTTGCGGAAGGCTTCCTCCGCGTAGCCCGACACGAAAATGATGGAGACCTTCGATTGCCGCTTGCGCAGTTCTTTCAGCAGCGTCGGCCCGTCCATTTCCGGCATCACGACATCCGAGACAATGAGGTCCACCTCGGCGCCATGCGCGTCGATCTGCTGGAGCGCCTCGACGCCGCTGCCCGCCTGCAACACCGTGTATCCGCGCGAACTGAGCGCGCGCGCGGCGAAGGCCCGCACCGCCTCCTCGTCTTCCACAAGGAGAACGGTTCCGTGGCCGGTAAGATCGGTGCGCGCTTCGGCTTCCACCTTCTTTTCCTGCACGTCGTCCGCGCCGGCAATATGGCGCGGCAGGAAAAGCTGGAACACGGTTCCCTTGCCCACTTCGCTGAGGGCATAGATGAAGCCGCCGGTCTGTTTCACAATTCCGTAAACGGTGGAGAGGCCGAGGCCGGTGCCCTTGCCGAGTTCCTTCGTCGTGAAAAACGGCTCGAAGATTTTTTCCAGGTCATCGTCGGTGATGCCGGTGCCGGAATCCTCGACTTCCACGAGCACGTAATCAGCCGGCACGAAACCGAGATGATCGTATGTTTTCGCTTCGTCCTTGGTGACGTTGCTGGTGCGGAGCAAAAGCTTGCCGCCGTTCGGCATCGCATCCCGCGCGTTCACGACGAGATTAACGATCGCCTGCTCCAACTGGTTCACGTCCGCTTTCACCGGCCACAGGTCGCGGCCGTGGCGGACTTCCAGCGTCAGATTTTCGCCGATGATTCTTTTCAAGAGCCCAATGGAAAGATCGGAGAGAACCTCGCCGAGGTTCAAGATTTGCGGGCGCAAGGTTTGTTGTCTTGAGAAGGCGAGCAGCTGGCGGACGAGCCCGGCCGCCCTGTTTGCATTTTGTTTGATCTGCATCAGATCCTGGAACGAAGGATCGGTCGGCCGGTGGCTGGACAGCAGGAGATCGGAATAGCCGATGATCGCCGTCAGCACATTGTTGAAGTCGTGCGCGACACCGCCGGCGAGCTGTCCCACCGCGTGCATCTTCTGGGCCTGGGTGAATTGCTGCTCCAGCAATTTTTGTTCGGTGGTGTCGATGGCGTGAACAATCGCGGCACCGATTTCCTCGTCCTCCACCGGCGTCACATAGAAGCGCGCGTGGCGGTTGGCTCCGCTTTTCAGGCCGACTTCCACCGTGCCGTTGCTGGCCTTGCCGGTGAGCGCGTCCCGCATCAGCGCTTCCAGTTTCGCCTTGTCGCGGTCCGCCACCACGCTGAAAATAGTCCGCTGTTCGTTTTCTCCCGCCCCGAACAGCCGCGCGAAACTCGCATTCGACTGGCCGATGCGGCCGTCCGCCCCGACCATCGCGATGGCGACCGGCGTGTGATTGAAAAAGCGGGCGAAGCGGACTTCGGCGGCGCGCAGCGCGTCCGAAACATCGCCGCGGCCAAGATTCAAGACAAGCGTGCGCGAGGCGCCGCGCGTTCCGTCGGCGGCATAGGCGACCTTGTGATAGAGCCGCACCGGCACCGGCTGGCCGCTCTTGTGGCGGAGATCGATGTCGAGAATTTCCGTTTTCGCTTCGCCGGGTGCCGGAACAAGATTGCGGATGAGTGCAGCCGCCGGCGCATCCACGATCTCTTTCAGCATCAGGCCGTCCGGCCCGAATTCCGCGAGGTCATAGCCGAGCCAGCCCGCCAGCGTCGCATTCAGATAGACGATACGGCCATCCGCTTCGGCGGAGAAGAAGCCCGCCGGGGCGTGGTCCAGAAAATCAATGACGTGCTGGAGTTCGATGAAAATGTTTTCCTGCTTGTCGCGGTCGCGCGAAACATCGGAGACGCCCCATACCGCGATGCGCGCAAGCCGCCCCTGCTTTGCGAGCGGACGAACCCGCAGCCGCAGCCAGCGGGATTGCTTGCCCTGTTTCGCGGCAATGCGGATTTCTTCCGAAAGCGATTGGCCATCCCGCGCCGCCTGGGCAAGCCGGTAAATGACATCCGCAACGCCGGGATCGCTCGTGAACAGGCGCTCCACCGGGCGCACTTCGTCGGCGCTCTCGGCGCCGGTCAGATCGAGATAACTCTGGTTCGCGTAGATGACGCGGCCCGCGGAATCCACGAGCGCGATCCCCTCGCCCGCTCCGTCGGCCAGCGCGCGAGTGAAATCGTTCCTCGCCTTGCGGCCGGTGAATTCGATGATGCCGGCAGCGCTCGCGAACAGCGCGAATACGCCGATTACGGAGAGCACCGCCAGCGCGCCGATAATGAACGGCTCCGCCCGCTCGCGCCCTATATAAAGGAGAAAGACCGCGAGCCCGACGAGCGCCAGCGCCACGAGGAGCACGAGCCCCACGCTTCCGCTGGCCTGTGTGCGATCGACAGGAGCGCCTCGTTCCTCGATCGGGGTCATGGTCAGTGCTGCCCGGCCGGGGCGGCCGGAGGATTCGGCCGCTTCGGTGTTAACCCGGTTTGCCCGAGAACGCCCCTGCTCCGCAAGTTTCGCGTCGATCGGCCCATGCATTTCCGGCACCCTTATTAATGACGGCCCGTGCGGCGCAGTTTCATGACGTAACCGATGACTTCGGCCACCGCCTTGTAGTGCTCCGGCGGAACATCCTCATCGATTTCGACGGATTTATGCAGAGCCCGGGCGAGCGCCACATTTTGCACCACCGGAACCCGGTGTTCCTCGGCCAAATCGCGAATGCGAAGTGCCACCGCGTCCATGCCCTTGGCGACGCAGCGCGGGGCGGCCATGCCGGTCTCGTATTTGAGCGCGACCGCGTAGTGGGTCGGGTTCATGATGACGACCGTGGCTTGCGGGACTTCCTGCATCATGCGCTTGCGCATACGGTTCTGGCGGATCTGGCGCAGCTTCGCCTTGATGGTCGGATCGCCTTCGCTCTCTTTATATTCCTCGCGGATTTCGCGGACGGTCATGCGCTGCCGTTCGAACCAGGTGTGGCGGGTCCACAGCCAATCCATGGCGGCGACAACCGCCATTACCGCGCAGACCCCGATCAGGAGGCGCAACGTCAATGTGAGCGTAACCGGGAGTATCTGGAAGAAATCGCCCTCGATCAGCAGACCGATCCGGTCGATCTCGGGCCAGACCACCGCGATAATCACCGTGCCGATGATGCCGAGCTTGATGAGACCTTTCGCGAACTGGACCAGAGCCTGACTGGAAAAAATCCGCTTCGCACCGGCGGACGGCGAAATGCGCGACAGCTTCGGCGCCAGCGGCTCTGTCGTCCAAAGTAAGCGGTGCTGGATCAGGTTGCCGCCAACGGCGACGATCAGAAGCAGGACAAGAATTGGCCCCACCGCCCACAGCACATCACCCATCAGCGTTCCGCTGATGCGAATGATGCCCCGTCCCGTCATATCGATGGCGTGTGAAGACGAAAAAATTTCCGAGAATGCACGCGCGAGATTTCCCGCCGCCATGCCGCCGAACCCGAACAGCGCGAGCGTGCCGCCCACCAGCAGGAACCAGGTGTTGACCTCCTGGCTCTTCGCGACATCGCCCCGTTTAACAGCGTCATCCAGCCGTTTTAACGTTGGGTCTTCTGTTTTCTCCTGATCGTCTTGCTCGGCCACTGCAATCCCCCCGTTATGGCCGCGCGGCGAATTCGCCGAGCACCGATCCCATATAGGTAAGGAACGTCGTCATCAGCACGCCAACGAGCGACAGCAGGATGATGTAGCCGAGCATGATTGAAACCGGCAGGCCGAGAAAGAAAACCTGCAACTGCGGCATCAGGCGCGCAAGCACGCCGAGACCGACATTGAAGAGAAGTCCGAATACGAGAAACGGCGCCGCAAGTTGGATGCCAACCTTGAATGCGCCCGAGATCGTCGTCAGTACAAGTTCGGCAACATCGCCGGTGGGCAATTCGACACCCGGCTTGAACAGGCGATAACTCTCATCGAGCGCACCGATCATCAGATGGTGCATGTCGGTGGCGAAGATCAGCGCAATGCCGAGCATGCCAAAAAAATTCGAGAACAGAACTCCCTGCTGGTCCTGTGTCGGATCGATCGTGGTGGCGAGACCGAGGCCGAGCTGGTTCGCGACCGTGGTGCCGGCAATCTGCAATGCGGAAAGCGCCAGCCGCGCCGTCATGCCAAGCATGCCCCCGACCAGAATTTCCTGAAGCAGAAGGCCGATGATTTGGACGAAACCGGACTTCAAATCGATAACGTATGCGTTGCGGTAGAGCGGCATGAACGCCAGCGTCAGGATAACCGCGATCACGAGGCGGATGCGGATCGGAATACCCCGTTCGCCAAGACCCGGCATCAGCATCGCCATCGTGCCGAGCCGTGCGAACATCAGAAGAAATGTTGCGGCGAGCGCTGGCAGGAAACTCAGATTGACGGTCATGCCGGGTACAGACTTCAGCCGGCCGAGATGATGCGTTCGGCGATCCGCGCCATATGTCCTTGCAGAAGATCGCCCATGAAGGGCAGCGCAATCAGCATGGCGAGGAAGATCGCGATGATCTTCGGCACGAATACCAGCGTCATTTCCTGGATTTGTGTCAGTGCCTGCAACAGCGAGATCGCGACACCAACGACGAGCGCCACCAGCATCAGGGGGGCGGAGACGAGGATAAGGGTGAGAATTCCGTCGCGGGCGACGTCCAGAATTTCAGCGCCGTTCATTGTTTTATTCCCTGTGTTACGCGGCTCAGATCGGCATCCGGAAAATTTCCTCGTAGGCGGAGATCACCTTGTCGCGGACGGAAACGAGCGTTTCGACCGCGACTTCGGTTTCGGCCACCGCCGTTACAACATCCGTGAGGTCGGCTTTGCCCGCCGCCATCTGAACGGTCTTGGCGTCGGCCTCTTTGCCCTTTTGCAAAATGCCATTCATCGCGTTTTCAAGAAGCGAGCCGAAGCTCTGGCCGCCGGAAAGACCGCCTGCCCCGGTAAGGCTCGATGCTTGCGAAGCCGCGCCGCCATTCGCGATCTTGGCAATCGAGGCGTAAGTGCTGGCGGCGTTGATTGGGCTGACCATTTGTCGCTCCTGTTAAATTTTCAGACGCGCAAGAGTTCAAGCGTGCGCGCGATCATGCGGCGCGTCGCGCCGATCACATTCAGATTGGCTTCATAGGATCGCTGCGCTTCGCGCATGTCCACGGTTTCGATCATGGTGTTGACGTTCGGGTATTTCACATTGCCGCGATCGTCGGCGGCGGGATGGCCCGGCTCGTGGCGGGTGGAAAAATCCGAGAGATCGTTCTGCACGCGGCCAAGCGCGACGGTGCGCGCTTGCAGTTCGCGGTCGAGCGCGGAGGAGAAGCTCACGATCTTGCGGCGATAGGGCTCAGAGCCCGGCGCCGCGCCGGTGGAGTCGGCGTTCGCGATATTTTCCGCGATCACTTTCATGCGCCCGGACTGGGCTTTCAGCCCGGAAGTGGCGATGGCGAAAGTTTTTGCAAAATCCATATGCCCTGCTCCCTAAAAATCAGCGGCGGCCGAGTGCGGTTTTGATGAGGCCCATGCCGCGTGCGTAAAGCGCGGTGGCGGCCTGGTGATCCATCTGGTTCGCCGCGACCTTCATCATTTCCTCTTCCAGCACGACGGCGTTGCCGCGCGGGGAAGTGGCGAAGCCGTTGCGGCGTTCGGAAGAAAACTGGCTGCTGTCGCCGCCCGGTTTTAGATGGCCGGGCTGGGTCGAGGCCAGCATCACGGAGCCGGATGCTTTCAGCGCGTCGTTGAAGTCGAGCTGTTTCAGATCGCGGCCCTGAAAGCCGGGCGTGTCGGCATTGGCGACGTTCTCGGCCAGCACTTTCTGGCGTTCCTGGTGCCAGTACATGCGGCTTTTCAGCATCGAGAACAGCGGCAGATCGGTGATGCTCATGGTTTTGCCCGGCGGACTCAGAGGTTGTTTCTCGGCAAGTTTTGCCGCCCGTATGGTTAATGCCCGGTTAATTCGCTGTTTCAGGGCAGGATTCCCGCTCCGAGGGCGTTTTTCGGGAATGCCATTCCGCCGCGCTTTTGCCGTGTTCCGGTCGTCCCTCGTTAACCAATTGTTAGGGATAAGGTCGGCAAGACTTGCCTGCCGAGTTAACTTTCCGCTTCGCCGGGCGCTAGCGGATATGGAGTGAGTAATGGGTTTCATCGACAAGATTTTCGGCACCGAACTCGGCCTGCCTGCGCGCGCGATCGTGGCGCTCGGACTGGTGCTGGCACTCATCATGCTCACGGTCTGGCTGATGCGCCGCTTCGGCAGCGGCGGCATCGCTTCCGGAGCCGCTGGCCGCAACCGCCAGCAGCGCCTGTCCGTCCTCGACTCCGCGCCCGTCGATGCGCGCCGCCGGCTGGTGCTGATCCGCCGCGATAATCTCGAACATCTCCTGCTCATCGGCGGCCCGACCGACGTGGTCGTCGAATCCAATATCGTGCGCGGCGCGCTCCCCTCGGCGCAGTCTTCGCGCATTCAGGCTCCTTCCCGCTCCGGCGTGTTCGATCTGACCGAACCGGAACAGGTCGAATCTCCGCTGAGCCCGTCCTATTCCGAGCCGGCATACGAAGAACCCGCGCGCCCGATGGCTCCGCCTTCGCCGGCACCGATTCCGTTCCGCCCCGTGCAGGAAACGCCGCGTCCCGCCGCACCGCCTGCTCCGCCCGCGTATCAACCGGCGCCTGCTCCACGTCAGGCAGCTCCGCGCGTGAACGAAGCACCGCAATACGCCGACATGGCCAAACGTCTGGAGGAAGCGCTGCGCAAGCCGGGCGACGAAATGCCTTTGCGCGCGCCGATGAATTCCGCCCCGCGCGCACCCGAGCCGATGCGGGCGCCGGAGCCGCGCCAAGACATGCGCGCCCCCGAGCCCCGCGTATTCGCTCCGCAACAGCCGGGCCGCGCGCCCGCGCCGCGCGCACCAGAACCGCCGCGTCCCGCGCCCCAACAGGCGCAGGCTCCGCAGCAATCCGCCGCCGATGTATTCGGCAGTCTTGAAGATGAAATGGCGAGCCTGCTTCGCCCAGGGGGTAAGAATCCGCAATGACCTTTGGACACTGTGTCCAGCGTATCTCTAGATTTGTTGTTGCGTTTCTTCCGGTCCTGATCTTCTCGATAGCCGCCTCTTCCGCGCAGGCGCAGGATATTTCCGTCTCCTTCGGCCAAGGCACCGGCCTGACCGAGCGCGTCGTGCAGCTGGTGGCGCTGATCACAGTGCTCTCATTGGCGCCGGCGATTCTGGTGATGGTCACCTCCTTCACCCGCATCGTGGTCGTACTCTCCTTGTTGAGAACGGCGATCGGCTTGCAAACGGCGCCGCCGAACGCCGTCATCATTTCGCTCGCGCTCTTTCTCACCGCCTTCGTCATGGGTCCGGCTTTCCAGAAAGCCTATGACGACGGCGTGAAACCGCTGCTCGCCGGGCAAATGCAGCCCGAACAGGCGTTCGAGAAAGGCTCGCAGCCCTTCCGCGAATTCATGGTCAAGAACGTGCGCGAGAAAGACCTCGGCCTCTTTATGGACCTCTCGCGCGAGGAACGGCCCACTTCAATTGAAGCGACCCCACTCCGCATCCTCGTCCCCGCCTTCATGATTTCGGAACTGCGCCGCGCCTTCGAGATCGGCTTCCTGCTGTTCGTGCCATTCCTCGTGATCGATCTGGTGATCGCTTCGGTGCTGATGAGCATGGGCATGATGATGCTGCCGCCGGTGGTGGTCTCGCTGCCTTTCAAACTGATTTTCTTCGTGCTGGTGGACGGCTGGAGCCTCGTGGCCGGGTCGCTGGTGCAGAGTTTCGGGACGTAGCGGACATAGAGGACGAGTTTCCGGAAAAGGGCCGCCCGCGCGGCCCTTTTTCTTTGGCGCGGCTGAACTTTCGAGCTTTGAAATCGTTCTCCCCGCGAAACAGGAGACGATTTTCATGGCCAGCACGCTCCAAGACATCCTGCGCACCGCCGATCAGGCCGCGCGCTTCGCCAAATCCAATTATCGCAGCACCTCCAAGAAAGCCTCGCGCCAGTATGAGGACGCCTCCGAATATGCGGGCGAAATCGCCGCCGAGGCGCTGGAGAGTGCGGCGCAGATCGCCCGCGGCATCCAGAAAAACGCCGGCGTGGTTCAGGGTTCGGTCACCTCTCTCGTCAGGGAACGCCCGATCGGCGCGCTGTTGATCGCGGTGGCCATCGGCGCGATGATCGGCTTCGCGGCGCGGCGCTGACCGCGAAAAACGGAGGAAACAATGCGGATGTTTCTGGCGCTTGCCCTCGCCTCGATCGTATCGATTTTCGCGATCGGCGGAGCCGAGGCGCAAAATGTGCGCATCTATAAATACTGCCTGGAGCAATCGCGCGGCATGGGCGGCTGGGGCTCCACCCTTTGCCGCTTCGACACCATCGCGCAATGCAACGCCAGCAAGAACAGCCCGTGGGACCGCTGCGTGGAGAATGTTTACAAGCAGCGGCCCTGAAAGCCTGAAAGATACCGACAACGACCGGAGGAGACGGCTATGAAGTTGATTGTGATGATCGGTCTGGCGGCAAGTGTTTCGGCGGCCGTGCTGACCACGACCACCAGCGCCGACGCGCAGCAGAAAGTGCGCATCTACAAATGGTGCCTTGAGGAAGCGCGCGGCCTGATGGGCAGCGGGCAGACGCTCTGCCGCTTCGATACGCTCGCGCAATGCCGCGCCAGCATTAACGGCGGCGGCGACCGCTGCATCCAGAATTTCTACAATCAGCGGCCGTAAGCTCTCAAATCTCATTGGCGCGCCCGCAGCCAATCCGCGAGCGCGCCGCTTTGCGCCAGATGATTGCGCACCGCCTGTTCTGGCGTGAAACCGAATTCCCTCGCATTCAATAAATCAATCACATATTCGCGCGCTTGAAGCGGCGTATAGGGCGAGAGCCGCGGCAGGCAGATACGCGCGTCACCCTTGCAGGTTCTGGCGCGGGTGCATTTCGCACGCGGACACAGCGACCACAGGCAAAGCGTATTCGAAACAGCGTGAAGAGATTTTTGCATGAAGTCCTTTCCAGTTTTTCTCCTCCCGCTCTTTTTTGTCATGCCCGGCCTCGTGCCGGGCATCCACGTCTTTCAAAGTCGCCACGCCCTAAGACGTGGATGGCCGGGACAAGCCCGGCCATGACGATGTGATCCCGCGAGCGAAACGCTCCGGGTCATCGGTACGGGGACCGGAACGCCGAAAGGCGCCGGGTCTTGGTTTCGCGCACTTGCGTGCGCGCTTCGCCTCTCGGCGTTCCAGTTCGGCGTCTTTGTCACGACCCGGGCCGCGCTTTTCGTAAAGCGCCTTGAACCACGCCTCAGCCGTCAGCCAAGCTCCTGGCAGGCGAGCCTAGTCTCGCCGGGCGGAGCCCCGGGCCGCCCCGGCATATGGCTGCGAACCACATGCGGAGGCGCCGATCCCGCTCCGCATTCAAGACGCCTCATGAAAGCGCCCCGTATGAGCGGGAGTGAGCAGAGTTTAAGGGAGGTTTTGAGGGCGGGGATAAGTTTGCAGTTGCGTTTGAATTTGCTGACGATTTTTTCGCGGGACGTGAATAGCAATGCAAGCGCCGCCCCCGCGATCAAAGTTTCGCGATTCGTGTGGCTAATACCCATGCCGGCTGCCGACTGTTCGTTTTTGAACACCATTGAAATTTTCTTGCGGGGGACTTTTCCGGGTTTTTTTCTTGCGTTAAAAATAATGCGAGCAAACAATCAAAGAAACGGGACTTTCCGCGATGCCGAGAAAGAGGAAGCCGGTCTTCGACCAAAAGGTGTTTCTTTCGACCATCAACGGCGGAAGAACCCAGACAAAATATAAAAAAAATCAATTCATTTTCACCCAGGGCGAAGTATGTGACGCGGTTTATTATATCCATGAAGGAAGCGTCAAAATTACCGTCACCTCCGAGCAGGGCAAGGAAGCGGTGGTCGCGGTTCACCGGAAGGGCGACTTCTTCGGCGAAGGCTGCCTGAACGGCCAGCAGGTGCGCCTCTCGACCGCCAAGACGATGGGCGACTGCACCATCATGCGGATCGGAAAAAAATTCATCATACGCACGCTGCGGGACGAGCCGAAGTTTTCCGAGATGTTCATGGCTTACCTGCTGGAGCGGAACGCCCGCGTCGAGGAAGACCTCGTCGACCAGCTCTTCAATTCGAGCGAAAAGCGCCTGGCAAGACTGCTTCTGCTGATGGCGAATTTCGGCAAGCCCGGGAAACCGGAGCCGGTGATCGCGAAGATCAGCCAGGAAACGCTGGCGGAGATGGTGGGCACCACCCGCTCCCGCATCAACATTTTCATGAACAAATTCCGCAAGCTGGGCTTCGTCGAATATAACGGACACATTGAGGTCCGCAGTTCCTTGCTGAACATAGTGCTGCGCGAGTGACCGCCGGGTTCCATTTTTGAAAACTGTGCGATTCCGCACAGCCATTCATCCCCCCCCTATAAAATTCAGGAAGCTTGGCTCCGGGCTTTTCAAAAAGCCTACGCGCATGAATGCGCGGCTTGTCCCCGGGAGAATGTGATGTTGCATTTAGTAAAAACCGATCGAACCTACGATCCTGAAACCATCTCGGTCATGACAACGGCCTTCGAGACGGTTTGCCGGTCCGTTTCAGCCCAAAGCAAAAACGACGAAGATATTCGCGAAACTCTGGCACTGATTATCCTCCGGCATATCGATCAGGGAGAACGCGACGCGCAGCGCCTTTCCATGCTTGCCGCAAGCGAATTCGCCAGCACGGGGAGGTCAGCGGCAAAATAAAAAAAGCATGCCACCCGGGAGTGAGTAGCGATGAAATTAACAGTAGCCGACGTAACCATTACGTCCGAGCTTGCTAAGCGCCCAGCCCATCCGCCCGAAATCGAAGTTGAATTGGCGGCGATGCGCCGCCTTGCCGACACGCTGGCGGAAGGCCCGGCCAATGTCTTTCAGGCCTGCGTCGAGCTGGGCCTCGAACTTTGCGGCGCCGATACCTGCGGGATCAGCCTGCGCGAGCGCAACGAGGCGGGTGAGGATATTTTCCGCTGGATCGCGCTCTCCGGCGTACTGAAAGAACATCTGCACGGCACGACGCCGAGATTTTTTTCACCCTGCGGAATCTGCGTCGATAGCGGCGCGCCCCTGCTGATGCGGCGTCCGGAACTGTTCTATAAATATCTCGATGTCGGGCCGCCATTTCACGACGTGCTCCTGATCCCGCTCACCGAAGGCGGGAACGGACTGGAAGGCACGATCTGGATTGTCGCGCACGATCCAGACCATAAATTCGACAGCGAAGATGCGCGAGTCATGCAGCGGCTCGCGATCTTCACTGCCACGGCGCTTCATCTCTCCAAAATGGCCCGGGACGCCAAAGACCGGGCATCCGCACAAGAACTGCTTTTCCGCGAACTCGATCATCGCATCAAGAACACGCTTGCGATGACCGCCGGCCTGTTGCGCCATCAACTGGGCAAAATCGCCGACCCCATGGCGCGCGCGGCCATGGAAAGCGCAAGCGGACGCATGCTTTCCATGGGCCTCATGCATCAAATCGGGTCCGGCGCCGCCAGCGTGGACCTGGCCGAGATCATCAGGAACATTTGCGGCGACTCCCTGAATCCCAATCCGCGTTTCACGTTCGAAGTGGAAACTGAAACGATCATGGCACCCGCGCATAAGGCAGCGGTCGTCGCGCTGATCGTCAACGAACTTATTACCAATGCGCTCAAGCACGCATTCCGCGACCGGACGGACGGGAAAATTGCCATCCGCTTGCACCGGAACGGCGAAAACCTTGCCGTGCTGTCCATCGCCGACGACGGCCTGCCCTTGCCCGAAAAGCCAAACGGCTCCGATGGACTCGGCCTTAAACTTGTGGCGCGGCTCGCGGATCAACTCCAGGGCACGCTTCGCACGAACGCCCAGCCGAAAGAATTCACGATTGTTTTTCCGGCGCATGCCCACTAGTGGCGAAGGACGTTCCCGCGCAAGCGCGAACGATTCTCGCGCACGTCTTAATGTGCGCGCTTCGCCTCTCGGCGTTCCAGTTCGGCGTCTTTGTCACGACCCGGGCCGCGCTTTTCGTAAAGCGCCTTGAACCACGCCTCAGCCGTCAGCCAAGCTCCTGGCAGGCGAGCCTAGTCTCGCCGGGCGGAGCCCCGGGCCGCCCCGGCATGTGGCTGCGAACCACATACGGAGGCGCCGCCTCCCTCTCCACTTCACGAACGCCTCTAGAAGCGTCCCCGGTGAGCGGGAGTGAGGCGGATTGTAAGGGAAGTTCAGAGAGCGGGGATAAGGGTGGCTAAGACACTGAGAATCCAGCAAGACTGAATCATCCGGTTCCGCGCCATACGCCGGTCAACAAACACGTCACAATGGCGGGGTCGCGCTACACTTTAATTGGTTCATTATTGAATTTCCGAATGGAGCAATGCATGGCCGTGAAGGTTGCCGTCGTTCAAAAACCGCCCGTTCTCCTCGACAAAAAGAAAACGATCTCCGCGACCGTGTCTTTCATCGGCGAGGCGGCCGCGGCAGGCGCCTCGCTCATCGTTTTTCCCGAAGCCTACATTCCCGGCTATCCCGCCTGGATCTGGCGCTTGCGTCCCGGCGTTGACGGCGCGCTGACCGGCGAACTTCACGCAAAGCTGCGCGAAAACTCGGTCGATCTCGCAAGCACCGACCTTGACCCCGTGCGGGAAGCCGCCGCCAAACATCGTGCGACCGTCGTGCTCGGCATCAACGAGCGCGACAGCGAGTTCAGCGGAACGACGCTATTCAATACCGTGATCGTCATCGGCCCGGACGGAAAAATGCTGAACCGGCACCGCAAGCTGATGCCGACCAACCCCGAAAGAATGGTGTGGGGCATGGGCGATGCGTCGGGCCTGCGTGTCGTGGACACGCCAGCCGGGCGCATCGGTTCGCTCATCTGCTGGGAAAGCTACATGCCGCTCGCGCGCTACGCGCTCTACGCGCAGGACATCGAAATCTATATCGCGCCGACCTGGGACACCGGCGAAAGCTGGCTCGCCACCATGCGCCACATCGCGAAGGAAGCGGGCTGCTGGGTGATCGGCACCGCGACCGCGATGCAGGGCGGCGATCTGCCGAAGGATTTTCCCGGACGCGACACGCTCTATAAGGACGATGAATGGATCAACGACGGCGACGCCGTCGTGATCAAACCCGGCGGGGCGATCGCAGCCGGCCCCCTCAACCGCAAAAAGGAAATCCTCTACACCGAAATCGACGCCGAGAGCGCCCGCAAGAGCCGCCGCTCGCTGGATGTCGCGGGGCATTATTCGAGGCCGGATATTTTCGCCTTCTCCGTGGACCGGAAACCGCTGCCGCCGGTGAAGTTTAGTGATTGACTGTATTCGAGTCTTGAAGGGGGATAAGAGTGGTTAAGCCGCTGCAAAATCAGTGCTCGCCTTTCGCATTCTTACTCGGCTTTTAGGTTGCATCTGTTCTTCGATGGGCTGGCATATCCGCAACAACAATTTGCTGCGTACTGTCATCCCAGAAATAATAAATTCTAAGACAGCGCTTGGGATCACGCGTATTGCCGCCATTCTTAATATGCCAATCGGCCGTCCGTTGCTGTCCTTGCCAGTAAAGATCGAACTGATCTGTACCGCAGTGAGCGTTTCGAATTCCATCAGTGACAGCTTCATCGCGCAAACTTCCGGTTCCGCCATTTATACGCCGATCACGACCTTCAGCAGCCAGCCATTGCAAACACTGGGCAGCCACTTGAAAATCCTCGAATTCTGGCGCGCGAACTGATTTCCTCGCTGCAGGCGTTAAAACAACACGTCCTGCTAAGTTGACATCACACCAACTCGAAAATTCCGACCAAGAATGTGGCAGCCGGAAAGTAGGTTCCGATGTTCCTTGCTTTTTAAACTCATTAGTCAAAGTCTGAATACGAAATGCAGAAGCCCTCAATTGTTCTTCAGCAGTTTCCGCTCGCTCCTCTGCACGCCTGTGCTCGGAATCGAAATAATTTAATTCATCTTTCTGCCCTTCCATTTGCTTTATCAAAGCCTCAATGCGCGCATTCGCTGCGATCAATTGCTCGCGGTCACTCGCTCCCTCAGAAATTAGTTGTTGTTGTTTTAGTTGGAAATGAGTGTTCCGGATTGAAGCAAAGCTGAGTACATCGCGACCTAACTCTGTTTGTCGAACACTTTCAGCTGCAGCCAAAGTGCGCAACCATCTCACACTTTGTTCAACGCCCCCAGCAACAGAAATATCATCAGCTATTAATAGGCGGTGCCGATAAGGATTGGCGGTGTCGGAAAAACCGGGAAGATAGCTACGCACAGCACCGCCAAAGACTGCACGTTGCTTGCCAAAATTTCTTGTCAATACCCAAGTGTAACGCGCCGGAAGAATAATAACATGCGCTAACCCCAACACGGCGCGCGCCAGTGCTGACGCGTCTAAGAGTGGCAAGTTAGGATTGGGCGACACTTCAGGTACGGTGAGCACAAAAACGGGCAGTTTCCGATTTGCATCGGTTAACATTCTTACTAAATCTGCCGCTTGGTCGTTCGAACTGATCAGCTGAGGTTCCGGAGCTACTGCGTATCCGCCTCGCAACAAACCGCAACTCTCCGCAACTTGTTGCACCAAGCCGGGCGAATGAGGTTCAATTGAAAGATCGTCCTCTTGTGTGCCGACTAATAGGCGCGCACTAAATCGCGCGGGCTGATCATCGATTAGTCCGACTACAACTTCTGTGGTCCAAACTCTACCGGCAATATTTTTATCAGGATCATCAGCTCTAATCGCCCAAATGTCCGCATCTGAACTTTGAATTCGAACGCCTGAACTATTCCTGCCTCCTGAATAAAAGTCGAAATTCTGAGAATCCCAAGCTTCTGGACTCAGACGAGAACCGCTTCTCTTTTCTGCCCATTTGAGTACTTCGTGCCGTGCTCGACGAGCGCCTTCGGGGGCATCTGGCCAACCAATTACTGCCGCAAGACGCAATATTTCATGTTCTCGCACCAATCGAGGCATGCGGACAGCTAGTTGACTAAGGACTTCCCAGCCTCCCAAGCGGCGCATAGTTCGTCCGGAAGATTTTGATTGGTGAAATACAACCTATAATGGCGCACAACATAATCCATTAATAGGAGTGGCTACAACCTAGTGTTTTACTCTCAAAAAAAGACACACACCCCCACCCTCCTCGGCTTCGGTGCTATCCTGCTCTGGAGCGCGCTGGCGGCGCTGACGGCATTGAAGGGCGGAAACATCCCGCCGTTCCAGACCACGGCGATTGCGTTCACGATCGGCGGCATCGTCATTGCAGGTGTGGCGGCCGCGCGCGGCGATCTCAAGAAAATCCGCCCGACGCCAGCCTCCTTCATACTCGGCCTCTATGGCCTGTTCGCCTATCACGCGCTCTATTTCGCGGCGCTTAAATTCGCACCGCCCGCCGAAGCGCATCTGCTGAATTCGCTGTGGGCGCTGCTGATCGTTCTGTTTTCAGGATTGCTGCCCGGCCACAGGCTCGGATTGCGCCATGTGCTCGTCGCGGCCGTGGGATTTGGCGCAGGCGCGCTCTTGGTCTGGGACAAGTTTGGCGTCGGCGCGTCCTATCCGCACGCGCAACTCGGATTCCTGCTGGCAATGGGATGCGCGCTGGTGTGGTCGAGCTATTCCGTCATGTCGCGCCTGTTGCCGGAGGTGCCGAGCGAAAGCCTCGCCCTCACCTGCCTCGCCGCATCCTTGCTGGCTTACCTTTGCAATTTTCTGTTCGAGGGCTGGGTGCTGGTTGAGCCGCATCAATGGCTCGCGCTCGTTCTGTTGGGCGCGGGCCCGACCGGCATCGCGTTTCTGCTGTGGGACATCGGCATGAAACGCGGCAACGTCACTTATTTAGGGACGCTCGCCTATGCGTCGCCGGTGCTGTCCACGCTTTTGCTGGTGGCGCTCGGCCTCGCAACGCCGAGCCTGGTTCTTGCGATTGCCTGCGCGCTGATCGTGCTCGCCGCCTGGATCGCGCGGCCCGGCGAAACCTAGCGGCTGGCGTTGCGGTTCTTCTTCACCGTCGAAGTCGGCATCGGGTCCGGCGGCAAAGGCCGCTCCGGATAGCGCTGCTTGTAGACTTTCAGAAATGAACCAAGACTGTCGAACGACGCGAGCGCCTTCGCGGCGGCGGCCAGCGTTTTCGCCGACGTGCCTTCCGGCCCGGACAGCACGGACAGCACGGCACTTTCCGATGCGCTCTCGTCGATGCGCGGCGTGAATTTTTCAATGAGCCGCTTCAGGCCGAGCGCTTCGTCGCCGAGCGCATAGGCAAGGGCCGCCCGCAGCACATCGTGCCGCTCGCCATCGTCGAGTTTCGCCTCGCGCTTCCAGCGCTCGCCGAGAATTTTCTCGATGCGCTCACCCGCCGCACGCCAGTCCTTCGCCGCCCAGGAAATATCGGCGCGCATGCGTTCGGCTTCGAGGCCGTTGAGGTTCGCAAGCAGTTCGATCGCGGTGTCATGGCGGCCGGTGTCCGACAGTGCGCGCGCTTCGATCAGGAGACGCTGCTCGCGCAAATCCTGCGGCAGTTCCGGCATTCTTGTCGCCACCATCGCGCGAACGGCCTCAGCCGGTTTCTTGTTCATGAGGTGGATGATCGCGAGCCTGACCGCGACCTGCGCCTTGGCGGCACCCGAAAGGCGGTACATGACCTGGTGATCGAGCAGTTCGGCAGCCTGATCCAAGAGGTCCACCGTTACAAGCCGGTCCGCGAGGCGGCGGATCAGTTCGTCGCCGCGGCGGCCGATCGGCGTCAGTTTCGAGAAATCGTAATACAGCGCCAGCGCTTCCACCGCGGGCAGCGTTTCAAACTTGCCGGTGAGATAGAGGTCTTCAAACACCGCCGCCATTTCGGTCTGGAAAGACTCCGTGATGTCGGAGGCGGCATTGGCGAGCAGAGCCGCATCGAGCGTGCGGAAGCCTTCGCGGTAGCGCGACTCCGCGACGTAAAGCTGGCCGAGCAGGCGCTGCGTTTCATTTTCGATGCGGTCGCCGCGCCAGCTGATCGCGAGCATTTCCAGCCGGTCGATGGCTTTCGGCCGGTCGAGATCGCCGCGGGCGATTTTCATGGCGATGGAGCGCAGCCGCGCTTCGGCGGCCGGAGCGCCCGTGCCGGTTTCCTCGACGGCGTTATAGAGCAGCAATGCCCGCTCGCCGTGGCCGACGCCTTCGGCGACGCGGCCGGTCAGCAGGGCAAGCTCGGCTTTTTTCTCGGGCGCCGTCTCGTAGCTTTCAAGCTCGTGCAAAAGGCGGCTCGCTTCCACGAAGTCGCGCACTTCCACCGCCGCGCGCAGCGCCGCCATCAGCACCTGATGCTGATACTCGACCGGAAGGTCGCCGAGCGCCGGCGCTCCGATCCGCAACGCATCGCGCGCCTGCGGCCAGCGCGCGAGCCGGGCATTCGGGATCGTGCGCAACACCGATGCCGCTTGCGAATTGGAAAGCAGCTGATTGCCGAATTCCCGCAGCGCGTTTTCCGGACGGCCGAGATGAAGTTCGGCCATGCCATGCAGCAGGTAATAGAGCGAGTGATTGACAATCTGGGCGTCGGAGCGGGCGCCTGCGTCGAGCGTGCCCTTTGCCTCGGCGGCGAAACCGTTGGCAAGATAAAAACGCGCGAGCATGATGCGCGCGTCCACCTTCTGCCCGGCCGGGCTCATGGCGACGACGCGCATGAGTTCGGCCTCGCGCTCCTCGAAATTGCTGTCGCGCTCGGCCTTCCAGACATCCTGATGGATCGGCGTTTCCGTGCGCTTGACGATTTTCTTCGGCGGCGGCGGCGCGTTCGGAAGCTCCGAAACCACCAGGCCCGAAGGCCGCTTGATGGTGACGCCCTCGGCGCTCAGCGCCACTTGCAGATCGTCGGCGAGCGGGACAATCGCGAGCCCGTGGATCGAGGCGAGCGCCCGGAACTCGACGAAGTTTTGCCCGCGCAGGATTCCGCGCATCGGCGGCTCGGCGGTGATGGCGATCAGTTCGTCGCCGATGTCGGGATCCTTCAGCCGGTGTATCTGGCCCGGGGTTTCCAGTGGAATCAGCACGGCGGCTTTTTCTTCCGAAGCCGCGCGCCGCAACGGCAGCGGCCGGCTCGGCGCCGACACGCCATCGCCCAGGGTGATGACCCAGGTATTGCCGTCGCGCTCCACGCTCGGCAGCAATGGGCGCGACATGCGGATACGCAGAACGCCGCCATCGCCCGAGCGGCTGAATTCCGCGTTCACGACCGAACGGGTCGGGTCGTCCTTGATGGGCGTGGCGTCGATCGGGCGGTTGCTGTCGAACACTAGCCACAGCATTTCGCCGCGCCGGAACACGGCACCCGTCACCATTTCAGTGAACGGAAACGAAATCGCGAAGCGCCCGGCCTGGCGGGACACGGTGGGGATCAGTTGTCCTTCGTGCCCGTCCGGACCGGTGGTCATGTCGATCGGCGCGGGCCTGGCTTCCTCAATGGCGGTTTCCGCGAGCGGCGGCATTTTTTCAGGCGCGGGCTTTACGACGGAAGCCGCTTCACGCTCAGCCGATTTTTTCTCGGCGTCGAGCGCAAGCTTTTCCAGCGTCACCGGCATCCTGCCGAATGCCGGCGGTGTCACATCGACGACGAATGAATTGGCCTCGCGAAAGTCGCGCGCCGCCGCATCGGGCGCCAGCACCATGACAACGGACGAGCTTGCATTGTCGAATTCGACATCGAGGCTGGCGATGGCGGCAGGCAATTTCGATTTCGCCTCGCCGAGATCGATCTTCACGGGCGACTCGAAACGAATGCGCAATTCCTGGCCGTCGCGCTCCTGCGTCACATTCATGGGCACTGGCAAATCGAAAGTGAAGCGCGAGAAGTTCGGCGCGGTGGAAAGGCGCAGCTTCACCGGCGCAGCCGGTGCTTCCACTGTCTTGAGTTCGCCCGCGCGCGCCCGGCGCTCGGCATCGCGGGCGCGGCGCGCGAGATCGTCAACGACTTCCTGCGGAAGCCCCGGCGGCAGGCCTGCCCATCCGTCCGGCAAAAGATCGATGTAAAGACGCTCGCCCGCTTCCATCACATTCACGGTGACTTTGCGGGACAGCGAGAAACGCACCGCGCTGCCGTCCGGGTCGCGGCGCGCGGTCTGCACATAGCCCGGCAGTTTCTGCTCGATCTGGTCGAGCGAAATGGCGACGGGCTTGCTGAAATTGACGACAAGAATTCCGTTGGCGACCTGCGCCTCCGCCTTCACTTCCTCGCTGAATACGAGAACCATGCGGCCGTGGCCGTTGGCGTTGCTGACGGAAAGATCGGCGCGGAGTTCTTTTGCGGAAGATTCCTGCGCGCGCACGCCGCTGGCGCCCGCGATGGCGATGCCGAACGCGAGCAGCCAGACGATCCAAAGCCAAAAAGGCTGGGCCGGCGCGCTACGCACGGCGCTTCTGGAAGCGAGCGCCTCACTCAACTCACGCATACGCATTAACTCGCGATTAACGAACTGAACCCGGGTACTGGAACCCTAGGCGAGCGGCGTTAATGCGGGCTTACGTCTGTGCGGAGATATATATATGTATCTGCCTCAGCTCGCCGGTTTCTCGCCGCCGATCCGGGGCAAATCGGTTGAAGGCAGGCTCTTGTCGGTGCCCGCGCGGCGGCGGGCGAGTTCGCCGGTGAGCCGTTCGGCGTTTTCCGGCTTCATCAGCGCCATCACTTCGGAAACCTTGCGCGGGTTCATCTGATTGGTGATGTCGAGCAGCGTGCGCAGCTCCATGCGGTCGAAAATCTTGGCGGCATCCTTCGGGCGCATCGCTTCATACATAATGACGAGGCTCTTCAGCCGGTCCACCGTCTCGGTGTCCTTGCCTTCCAGCTTCTTCAGTTCCTCAATGCGGCTTTCCAGCCGTTTCTCCGCGGCCTTCATCAAGTTCTCGCGCATTTCCATGTCGCGGGCGCGCGCTTCCAGTTCCGCGCGGCGTTCGGAAAGGCGTTCGGTGATGGCTTTTTCTGAAGGCGATTGCCCGCCTGCATTGACGTTGATGCCAGCCGGCGTGTTCAAGGCCTGGCCGCCCAGCGATTGCTTCGGCGTCTCGATGCCGACATCGACATTCTTCTTGTCGGGTGTCGCACCGGTGACGATGTCATCGTCGTCGGTTGCGACCTTGCCGGCAAACATTTTCCAGAACGGCTGCTCGCCCAGCGAATAGCCCGCTTCCGGCCGCTGCTCGCCATGGACAAAGCCATAGGTCTTCAGCCCGAAAAGGCTGACCATCGCGAAGATCACAACCGGAATGAGCCGAAGTTCGGGCATCTGCGTTCCGCTTAAGCTGCGTTGGCCTGCACGCGCGAGCGCTGCGCGATGACCTGGGCCGCCGCCGCCGTATCCGCGAAATTGCGGACGGCATTGCCGGGCTCAGGCCTGTTGCGCGCGGAATTCGCCACGTCCGCGATCTGCACGATGCGCGTGAGCACTTCATCGGCGCGCTTCATTTCTCTTTCGAGATCGGCGCTCATGCGTTCCGCCGTGCGCAGCCGCTCGCCCAATGTTTGATCGGTTTCGCGGGCGGTGACCTGCAAGCCGGCGATTGCGCGTTCGGCGATCTGCGTTGCGGTTACCAACTCGGCGATGGTGCCGCGCAGGGACGATTCATCCGAGCGCAGATGGCCAAGACGCCGGTTCAGGATCGCGCAGTAACCGATTGTCAGCACCAGCAATACGGCGACCAGGCTTTCAATCAGGAGGCCGAGAAATGAGCCGCTCATGACTTCTCCATTGGTTTCATCATCACGCCTGCGTTTTCAAACATCGCGAAATTGGTGCGCGGCTTGCGCAGGTTCTTCTGCACGCGCACGGAAATTTTCTCGCCCATGCGGCCCATCCGGCCTTCGGTCAGCACCACGTCTCCGCAGCGGACCTTTACGAGCGCATCGGGCTTGAGGTCGAGCATCAGGGTATCGCCGACTTCCAGCTTCATCAGCCGTTTCAGCGGCAGCATGTCTTCGTAGAGCACTGCGTCCACTTCGACTTCCGCCTGCCAGATTTCGGTCGCCAGATGGCCTTCCCAGATCGGGTCGCGGCCGAACTTGTCGCCCATGAACGCCTGCAACAGCGTCTCGCGGATCGGCTCGATGGTCGCATAAGGCAAAAGGATTTCGGTGACGCCGCCGCGGTCTTCCATGTCGATGCGGAAACGGACAAGGATCGCGGCGTTGGTCGGGCGCGAAATGGCGGCGAAGCGCGGATTGCTTTCGATGCGGTCGACGTTGAATTTCACCGGCGAAACCGGCTGGAACGCCTGCTCGGCGTCGTGCAGCACGACCTCGATCATGCGCTTGACGAGATTGGTTTCGATGGTGGTGTAGGGCCGCCCGTCCACGCGCTGCACGGTGGCACCGCGGCGGCCGCCGAGCAGCACGTCGATCATCGCGTAGATCAGATTGGAATCGACCGTGACCAGACCATAGTTGTCCCACTGGTCGGCGCGAAACACGGCCATGATCGCGGGCAGCGGAATTGAATTCAGATATTCGCCAAAACGCACCGACGTAATGCTGTCGAGCGAGACTTCGACGTTGTCGGACGTGAAATTGCGCAGCGAAGTGGTCATCAACCGCACCAGGCGGTCGAACACGATTTCGAGCATCGGCAGGCGTTCGTAGGACACCATCGCGGATTCGATGATGGCGCGAACGCCGCTGTTGTCGGCGAAGGAAAGATCGGAAATGTTGA
>CAZUJE010000018.1:27726-32288 GCA_964620215.1 uncultured Hyphomicrobiales bacterium | reverse complement strand
GGATTTACTCTCCAGGGTTTTGAAATGCCCCTGCGCTTGCAGCCAGGCGAGCAGGGCGACCGCGGGCAGCGCCATCAGCGCGCTGATGACAAAAAACAGCGGCCAGCCCGACCACTCGGCTACATAGCCGGTCACCGACGAAATATAGATCCTGCCGACGGATGCGAGTGCGCTCAGGAGCGCGAACTGCGTCGCGGTGTGCAGCGGGCTCTGGCAGAGCGTGGAGAGATAGACGACGAAGATTACCGTGCCGATCGCGCCGGTGAAATTTTCAACGGAGATTGTCACGAACAGCGCCCCGTAATTCAGCCCCATATATGCTTGCCAGGTGAACACGAGATTGGACGCCATCTGAATGATGATCGCGATCCAGAGGCTCGTGGCGAGCGGATAAGCGCGGGCGACCAGTCCGCCCACGATCCCGCCCGTCACGGTCGCGGCAAAACCACCAATCTTCACGACCGTCGCATAGTCGTTACGCGAGAAACCGAGATCGAGCACGAAGGGCGTTATCATCTGGCCTGCGAAGGCATCGCAGAGCTTGAACAACACGATGAATATCAGGATGAGAATCGCGAAATTGCGCGAAAGAAAATCGGCGAATGCCGCGAACGCGGCCTTGAAGACGCGGTTCATCGGGCTTTCGCCCGCTGAAAACTCACGGGCAGCGGCCTTCGACTGCGCAGGTTCTTCCGCCCAGAGCGCCGCGGCGACGCCGACCAGAACCAGCACGGCCATCGACAGATAGCCGTATCTCCACGCTGTCAGCTTATCGGCGCCGAAATCCTCGAACCCGGTCACGAGATAAAGCGCGCCCGCGGTGGAGATCAGCATCCCGACCCGGTAGGCCGCGACATAGGAGCCTTGGCCCGCGGGCTGCTCCTCCTTGCCGAGGCTCTCGACACGGAATGCATCGACCACAATGTCCTGGGTGGCGGAGGCGAATGCCAGCAACAGCGCGCCGAGCGCCACATAGAAAGGCGACTGGGCGGGATTGGCGAAGGCGAGCAGGATCGTTGTGGCAATCAGGAACAACTGCGACAGCACGAGCCAGCCGCGCCGCCGCCCGAGCAATCTGCCGAGAACCGGTACGTTCAGCGCATCGACAAGCGGCGCCCAGAGAAATTTCAACGAATAGGGCATCGCCACCAGCGCGAACACGCCGATGGTGCGAAGATCGACCCCGGATTCCCGCATCCAGACTTGCAGGGTCGAGCCGGTGAGCGCGAGCGGCAGCCCGGAGGAGAATCCGAGAATGAAAACGACGATGACGCTCTTGCGGAAATAGACGGACGTCGCAGCCAGCCAGCCTTGCTTTTCGGTCGCTCGCGCAGCGTCAGCCATCGTGAAAATTTACTCCGCCGCGCCGAGCTTCAGTTTAAGAGTCGCCTGCACCGGCGCGATTTTTTCCGGGGGTGCTTCCTTGGTGTCGAATTCTAGCGCCTCGATCTGCGCGCCACGCCTGGCTACCTTGTCGGCGGAAATAAGGACTCCGGATACGTCGTCGGAAGCCTGCGCGAAATGGGTCTGCAATTTCATCGCGCGGTCGCGCAGGCGGCCCACATCTTCCATGAGCTTCGCCACTTCCGTCTGGATCACCTCGGACTGCTCGCGCATGCGCGCATCCTTCACGATCGACTGCACGACCTGGATCGCGAGCATCAGGAGGGACGGCGACACCAGCATCACACGCGCGCGAAACGCCTTTTGCACCAGATCGTCAAAATTCTCGTGCAGTTCGGCATAAACCGATTCCGACGGCACGAACATCAGCGCCATGTCCTGCGTCTCGCCCGGAAGAAAATAGCGTTCCTCGATGTCGGACACATGCTTGGAAATATCCTGCCGCAATCTTTGCTTGGCGATGCGAAGCATTTCCTCGCTGCTTGCCTCGCGGAACGCCGTGATCGATTCCAGCGGAAATTTCGCGTCCACGAGCAGCGGCCGCTCGTCGCCCGGCAGAAAGATCGCGCAGTCGGGCCGCTTGCCGTTGGAAAGCGTGAACTGGAATGCGTAAGCGTCCTTCGGCAATCCATCCTGAACGATCGATTCCATCCTGCCCTGGCCGAACGCGCCGCGCGCCTGTTTGTTCGAAAGCACGTCCTTCAGCGAAACCATGTGCTGTGACAGTTCCGCGAGCCGGCCCTGCGCCGCGTCCACCACCGCGAGCCGCTCATTCAGTTGGCTCAGGCTTTGCGCGGTGGCTTTCGCAGCCGTCGTCATGCCCTCGCCAAGCCGGTGCGAAACGGAATCGAGCCGCTCCGTCACCACCCGCGCAAGCTCGCTTTGCCGCCCGCCGAGCACTTCGGTCAGTGTCTGCATCCGTCCGGAGCTTTCCGACTGGATGCGCGCAAGCTCGGCGATGCGCTGCTCAAGTTCTTCCGCGCGCATGGCCTGCTCGGTGGCTTCTACCGTGCGCCGGCGTCCGCCGCGCCAGAGTGTGATGGCGACGGCGAACAGGAGCACGAGCGCCAAGGCGCTCAATGCCAGCAGCGCCTCGGAGGCGCGGACGGGGCGGGTGCCCAGCATGAAAAGGATTTCGTTCATGGCTGCTTCTAGCTTGATTCGGGGACCGGGAACGAATAGTGAACGCTGTTTGCGGCCCAGGCAAGAACCTTCGCCGCGTTGACCCCCGGAACCCGAAGCCTTATCTCGCGCGCATGGCCATTCGTCCGATTGTCATTCTTCCCGACCCGCGCCTGCGCAAGGCGTCGAAGGCGGTCACGCGCATCGACGCGAAGATAAAAACGCTCACCGGCGATATGTTCGACACCATGTATGACGCGCCTGGAATCGGCCTTGCCGCCATCCAGGTCGGAGAGCCTGTGCGCGTGATCGTGGTGGATGCGACCCGCGGCGACGATCCGAAGAATCCGATCGCGATGATCAATCCGGAAATCGTCTGGTTCTCCGATGAGAAGGATGTTTTCGAGGAAGGCTGTCTCTCCATTCCTGAATTTCTGGATGAGGTGGAACGCTCCGAGCGCATTCGCGTAAAATATCGCGATCTGGAAGGCGAAGACCAAGAAATAGAGGCCGAAGGCCTGCTCGCGCGGGTGATCCAGCACGAAGTCGATCATATCAACGGCGTTCTGTTCATCGATCATATCTCGCGCCTGAAGCGCGAGCGCGTCACCAAGAAATTTGCCAAGGCTGCGAAGCGCGAGACAGCGGACTGACCGCAAGGATCTGCATTGCGTATTGTCTTCATGGGTACACCCGATTTCGCGGTGCCGACGCTGGCCGGGCTCGCGAAGCACGGGCATGAGATCGCCGCGGTTTATACGCGCGCGCCGAAAGCGGCGGGGCGTGGCATGGAAGAGCGCCGCTCGCCGGTGCATGTGGCGGCGGAGAAATCCGGAATTCCCGTTTTGCATCCGGCTTCCCTGAAAGGCGAAGCGGCGGCTGCGGCGTTTCGCGGCCACAAGGCCGAAGCCGCCGTGGTGGTTGCCTACGGATTGCTGCTGCCGAAATCGATCCTCGAAATTCCCGCGCATGGATGTCTGAATCTCCACGCTTCCCTGCTGCCGCGCTGGCGCGGGGCGGCGCCGATCAACCGCGCGGTCATGGCGGGCGATGTGGAGACAGGCGCCATGATCATGCGCATGGATGAGGGTCTCGACACCGGCGATGTCGCGCTGGATGCGGCTATACCGGTTCCTCCCGACGCCACAGCGGGCGACATGCATGACAAGCTGATGCGCGCGGGCGCCGATCTGATGGTGCTCGCGCTCGCGCTGCTCGATCGCGGCGGATTGCAGTTCCGGCCGCAGGCAGCGGACGGCGTCACCTACGCGAAGAAAATCGAAAAATCCGAAACCCGCATCGACTGGTCGAAGCCGTGGAACGAGGTCCACAACCATATTCGCGGGCTTTCACCGTTTCCCGGCGCGTGGTTTGAAATTGAAGACAACGGCAAGAAAATCCGCGTGAAGGCGCTTCGTTCGACGAAAGCGGAGGGCTCCGGCAAGCCGGGCGCGGTGCTGGATGATCGCCTGACGATTGCCTGCGGGAGCGGCGCCGTGCGCCTTGTGGAAGTTCAGCGTGCCGGCGCGAAAGCGATGAACGCGGAGGAGTTTCTGCGGGGGACAAGCCTGCCTGCGGGCAGCAAGGCTCTGTAATGCCCCGCTACAAGCTCACCATCGAATATGACGGCACGCCGTTCGTCGGCTGGCAGGTGCAGGACAACGGTATTTCCGTTGCGGGCGTGATCGAGGAGGCGCTCGAAAAATTCTGCGGCGAGCGGGCGAAGGTTTCAGGCGCGGGCCGCACCGACGCCGGTGTCCATGCCTTCGCGCAGGTTGCGCATATTGATCTTGAAAAGGATTGGGATGCGGACACGGTGCGCGATGCGCTGAACGCGCAGCTTCGCCCGCATCCGGTCGCGGTTCTGTCAGCCGAAAAAGTTGGCGAGGATTTCGATGCAAGATTTTCCGCGCGGGCGCGGCACTATTTATACAGAATCGTGAACCGCCGCCCGGATCTTGCTTTGGATCGCGAGCGTGCATGGCGCGTGCCGAAACCGCTCGATGTGGACGCGATGCACGCCGGTGCGCAATTCC
>CAZUJE010000018.1:0-27626 GCA_964620215.1 uncultured Hyphomicrobiales bacterium | reverse complement strand
TGGCGCGTGCCGAAACCGCTCGATGTGGACGCGATGCACGCCGGTGCGCAATTCCTTGTCGGCAACCACGACTTCACGACATTCCGCTCGGTTGAATGTCAGGCGAAGTCGCCGGTAAAAACACTGGACAGGCTGGATGTCAGCCGCGCGGGCGATGAGATTTCCATCCGCGCTTCCGCGCGCTCGTTCCTGCATCACCAGGTGCGCTCGATGGCAGGCTCATTGCAGTTTGTTGGAGAGGGCCGCTGGCAGCCGCGCGATATGAAAAAAGCGCTCGATGCGAAGGACCGCGCTGCCTGCGGGCCGGTGGCCCCGGCATGCGGCCTTTTTCTCGTTCGCGTCGACTACTGATTATTTGAAATAATTATCGAGCACCCGGCGATAAACCGCCGTGAGCCTGTCGAGATCCGCGACCGGCGTGCTCTCATCGGTCTGGTGCATGGTCTGGCCGACGAGGCCGAGATCGACCACTTCGCAGTAGTCCTTGATGAAGCGCGCATCGGACGTGCCGCCGGAGGTGGAAAGCACCGGCTTTTTGCCGGTAACTTCCGACACTGAAGCCGAAAGCGTATCGACGAACGGTCCCGGCTTCGTGACGAACACATCGCTCGGCGGCTCCCAGTCGATGCGGAATTGCGCGGTGCCCGCCGCCTTCCTGCTGCGCTCGAGCAGTTCGTTTTTCAAGCTTTCCGCCGAGTGATTGTCGTTGAAGCGCACATTGAATTTCGCCCTCGCCTCGCCGGGGATCACATTAAAGGCGGCGTTGCCGACATCGACCGACACCACTTCGAGATTGGATTTCTCGAAATGATAGGAGCCGTCGTCGAGCGGTTCTTGTACCGCGCTGAGAATATTCACCAGCGCCCGTATCGGATTTTCGGCGCGTTGCGGATAGGCGGCATGGCCGGATTTTCCCGCGACCGTAACGGTGCCTGACAGGCTGCCGCGGCGGCCGATCTTGATCGTATCGCCGACCGCATCCACGCTGGTAGGTTCGCCGACCACGCAGTGATCGAATATCTCGCCGCGCTCCTTCGCCCATTTCAGGAGTTTTACAGTGCCGTTGACGGCCGGGCCTTCCTCGTCGCCGGTGATGAGAAACGAGATCGCGCCTTTTCTATTTTTATTCGACGCCAGATGATCGAGCGCCGCGGCGGCAAAACAGGCAATCGCGCCCTTCATGTCCACGGCGCCGCGCCCATACAGAGTGCCGTTCGCCACGTCGCCGGAGCATGCGCCGTGCTTCCAGCGCGTCTCATCAACGGCAGGCACCACATCCGTGTGTCCCGCGAAAACGAAATGCGGCTGGCCGCTTCCGATCTTGGCAAAAAGATTGTCGATCTCCGGCATGTCCGGCTCGGAGAATTTCACGCGATGCGTTTCAAAGCCCGCGCGTTTCAGCAAATCCTGCAAATAGGTCAGCGCGCCGCCCTCCGAGGGCGTCACCGAGCGGCAGCGGATCAGCGCCTGTGCGATTTCAAGTGTGGAATGCGCCATCAGGCCGGCTCAAATGAGTCAGGTTTATCGGGTGCGAGCGGATCAGGGCCGTAATC
This sequence comes from uncultured Hyphomicrobiales bacterium, assembly GCA_964620215.1. Taxonomy (GTDB): domain Bacteria; phylum Pseudomonadota; class Alphaproteobacteria; order Rhizobiales; family Xanthobacteraceae; genus JAUSIF01. The sequence goes on along the minus strand of CAZUJE010000018.1, from coordinate 26,073 downwards.
ATTTGGCCCCTCGGTGCCGCGAATAAACCCGAGCCGGTATTTGGTCCAGAGCCATATCGCAAAACCGATGAAAGAAAGCGTCGGATAAATTACCATCATCATCAGGAACAGCGGCAGCAGACCATAAAAAATATAATGCCATGTGGGCCGGTTCAGATCGTGCAGCCGCTTCACCGTTACGGAAAAATGTACCCAGAGAAACAGTGTGAACAGCAGATAGGTGAATACGCGATCCGTGCTGTCGCCACCGGTCGAACTGAAATAGGCGGAGAAAAACGAGAAGAGTACGATCAGGATCGCGAAAATGATGGCGAAGCCGATCCAGTAATCCCGCCGCCCGATGCGGCCGGAGTAGCTGAATGGCAGCGCCAGGTTCATGCGCGTTCAGTCTCGCAGCAATTCGTTGATCGAAGTTTTTGAACGGGTTTTTTCGTCCACGCGCTTCACAATCACTGCGCAATAAAGATTCGGCCCCGGCGAACCATCCGGCAGCGGCTTGCCCGGCTGCGTGCCGGAAACGACGACGGAGTATTCCGGCACTTCGCCGATGTAAATTTTCCCGGTTGCCCGGTCGATGATCTTGGTCGAAGCGCCGAGATAGACGCCCATCGACAGCACCGAGCCGCGCCGCACGATGACGCCTTCGGCGACTTCGGCGCGCGCGCCGATGAAGCAATCGTCTTCGATCACCACCGGCCCCGCCTGCACCGGCTCCAGCACGCCGCCGATTCCGGCGCCGCCGGAGAGATGCACATTTTTTCCGATCTGCGCGCAGGAGCCGACCGTCGCCCAGGTATCCACCATGGTCGCGCTGTCGACGTAGGCACCGATATTCACGAAGCTCGGCATCATCACCACGTTTGGCGCGATATAAGCGCCGCGGCGAACGACCGAACCGGGCACCGCGCGGAAACCCGCCTTCTTGAATTTCGCCGCGTTCCAGCCGTCGAATTTCGACGGCACCTTGTCCCACCACGAGGCTTTGCCGGGGCCGCCCTTGATGACGCCCATGTCGTTCAGCCGGAACGAGAGCAGGACCGCCTTTTTCAGCCACTGATGTACATGCCAGCGTCCATCGCTCTGGCGCTCGGCCACGCGGGCTTCGCCGGAGTCGAGCAGCGTAAGCGCCGTGGCGACGGCCTTGCGGATCGGCCCCTTGGTCTTGGGCGTGATCTCGGCCCGCTTCTCGAAGGCTTCGTCAATCAGCTTGGAAAGTTCGTTCGTTTTCATTGTCAGGTTCCGGCAAAATTCGCCGGTTTGTCGGCGGGCGGCGCGTGCTTGTCAATGACCGCCGGTGGCGGCTTGTCAAAGAGCCCGGAAGTTTGAAGGATGGCGACTCAGGCGGGCGAGGAAAAAGCAGATGCGTAAACCGGCGGCCTTGGCGGTAATTTTCGGATTCGCCATAATTCTTCTGGCCGAGCCGCTCATGGCCGAGGAGAAAATGAAAGCCGTTCCCGCGTTCGACCCCTCGCTGCTGCAAAGCGGACCCGCGAGTCAGGACGAATGTTATCGCTTCGGCTGGCGCGGATGGGCGAAGTACAAGAACTGTTCTTGCGTGAAATGCAGCTGGAAGCTCACGCCGACGCCCCACCGTTTTTGCTGGCGGGTTTGCTAGGCGCGCTTGTTTGCGACCCTCCGCAGAAAATCCGCGAGATCGTCGGTGACGTGATCGACGTGAAGCGCGTCGCGGCCTTCGTGCTCCCATTTTTCGCGGATCACGACTTCCGTGCTTTTTGGCACCACAAGCACCGTGGTCATCCCGAGTTTATGTGGCGCTTCCAGATTGCGCGCCAGATCCTCGAACATCGCCGCGCGTTCGGCGTGAACGCCATGCGCTGCCAGGAATCCATCGTAAACCTCGGTGTGCGGCTTCGGCAGGTAATTCGCGCTGATGATATCGTGAACGTCGTCGAACAAGTCGCCAAGCCCGATCTGGTCGAGGATGGCGTTGGCGTGGGCGCGCGTCCCGTTCGTGAGAATCAGCTTGCGCCCGCTTAAATTTTTGATCGCGTCGTGCAGCGCCGGGTTGGCTTTCAGTGACGAGCGGTCGATGTCGTGAACATATTGAAGGAATTCATCCGGCTGAAGATTGTGTTCGATCATCAGCCCTTTCAGCGAAGTGCCGTAGGTTTTGTAATAGTGCTTCTGGATTTTGAACGCTTCGTCCTTCGGAATTGAGAGAAAACGCGAGATGAAATCCCGCATCCTCGTGTTGATCTGCTCCCACACGTCGAGCGCGGGCGGGTAAAGCGTGTTGTCGAGGTCGAACACCCAGGTTTCGACCTTTGCAAAGTCACGGGGCACGCGCAGCGACATTATGGCTCTCTGAATCGGATGGTGGCGCCGGTGCGGCGCTGCAATTCGACCGGCGCAAATCCTTGCCGCGTGAGCGCGCGGCTCGGGCAATCACTGTGGTCGGAAATTTCGAATTTGGTGTTGCGGACGCAAAAATTCGTTGAGCCACCCCAGGCGAGCGGACGGCCCTTGTACTCCACCGCGCCGCCGGAATTATCCACCGCTTCCGCGAAACTGAAAATGCGCGAAGCCTTCCGCGGCAGATCCGGGCGCACGCAGGCACCCGGCTCCACGCGCCACCAGCCTCGGGCGGTTTGATTTCCGCTCTCCTCGACGCCGAGCGCGGCCATCACCGTATGTTTTGTCTCGTTGCACCAGAGCAGGCCCGGCCCGGCGCCCTCGCGCACGGCGTCCATCAGCAAATCCATGAAGGTGGGTGTGTTGGCCGTCTCCTGCGGCAAATTCCGCTCGCGCAAAAACAGGGCGAGGGCTGCGTCGCTGCGTGGCCCGGAAACGCCGTCGATCGGCTCGGCGTCGTAACCTCCGAGCGAAAGCAGGCGCTGAATCGCGGCGAAACGCGCTTGCTCCGGCGCATAGTCGGCGGGCTCCGCGACAAGCAGCGCGATGCCGTTTTCGCTTTTCCGCGGTTTCATTTCGGCGAAAGCCGCCAGCCGGTGTTTTGCATCCGGGCAGCGGCGCGCGCCCGCGACCAGAAAGTCTCCCTCCCCGACGCAAAGCTCGGCATGTGCTTGAGTCAGCGGCTGCACGTTTCCATAAATTGGAAGCGCGCGGGCGTGGGCGAACAATTTTTCCGCATTCGGATCGCCGCGCAAAACGCCGCGGCATTGACCTGCATCGATGCGAAACCAGCCGCGCGTGGCGGCGGTACCCTTGTCCTCGATGCCAAGTGCCGCCTCGATCACGAAGCTGGTGCGATTACAGATTTCAAGATCGGCGCGGGCGGGAACGGAAAAAATAGCCAGCAGCGCCGCTGCGAGTGCGAGCCGCCTAGCGATGGATGAGCGTGCCCGCGCCAAGATCGGTGAGAAGTTCGAGCAGCACCGCATGCTGTACCTTGCCATCCAGAATGACGACGCCCTCAACGCCCTGATCGAGCGCCTCGAAACAGGTCTCTACCTTGGGAATCATGCCGCCGGAAATCGTGCCGTCGGCCACAAGTTTCCGCGCGTCTTTAAGCGAAAGTTCTTTAATCAGCTTCTTCGACTTGTCGAGCACGCCCGGAACGTCGGTGAGCAGGAGAAGGCGTTTGGCCTTCAATGCGCCGGCGACGGCACCAGCAAAGGTATCCGCATTCACATTGAACGTGCCGCCTTCGACGCCGGCGCATACAGGCGCCAGCACCGGAATCAGTTCGCGCCCGAGAATCTGGTCGAGCACGGTAGTGTCCACCGATACCGGCTCGCCGACAAAACCGAGATCGATCTCCTGCTCGATTCTGGAGCCCGGATCCTTGACCTTGCGAGTGACCTTCTTCGCCTTGACCATGTTGCCGTCTTTGCCGCAGAGGCCGACGGCGCGGCCGCCCGCTTCATTGATGAAACCGACGATCTGTTTGTTGATGGAGCCCGCGAGCACCATCTCGACGACTTCCACGGTGGCCGCGTCGGTGACGCGCAGGCCGCCCTTGAATTCGGATTTGATGCCGAGCTTTTCCAGCATCTGGCCGATCTGCGGCCCGCCGCCATGCACGACCACCGGATTGATGGCGGTCTGTTCCAGGAGAACGATGTCGCGCGCGAAATTGCGGGCGGTTTCCTCGTCGCCCATGGCGTGGCCGCCGTATTTCACCACGACGATCTCATCGTCGTAGCGCTGCATATGCGGCAGCGCCTCGGTGAGGACGCGGGCCGTTTCAAGCGCGACGGCGGCGAGGTCTGGATTTTCGGTTTTGGCCATGGGTCCGCGGCGGGTTTGAATCGTTGTGCCGTCTTCTTAGCGGGATTTTTTTGCCGGGAACAGGGCCGCAAGCGTCAGCAAAAGCCAGCTTGCGATCACGATGCCGCCGCCGGTGGGTGCCGCCATGCGGAATAAAGGCGTCCCGTAAAACGACCGCAAGGCGAGGTCGCCCGAAAACAGGATCGCGCCAAGCACGAAACCCTGCGCGGCGAATTGCGCGAGCCCGCGCCGGAGCATTCCCTGCTGCATGGCGAGCGCCACGGCGACGATCGCGGGCGCATGGAAGAGCAGCATATAGGCCGCGGTGTCGAGATTCGATCCGGCCGCGATGTGCGCGGCGGCGGACCAGAGCGCAACACCGGCGGCGCCCATCAGGCCGGCAAGTGCGATCAGGATTTTCATGGCCAAGTTCGTCACGATGTCAGCGTCCTTTTTTAGCCTTGCTGTTTCGTTCTTCGTGCACGCGCAGGATGGCGGCGCGGAGTTCGGGCAAGCCGGCTCCCGTTTGTGACGAGGTCGGAAAGACAACAGGGAAGGCGGCCGGGTTGCGGACGATCGTCTGGGTGGTTTCTTCCATGCGCTTCGTCAATTCGTCCGCCTTCAACTGGTCGGTCTTCGTCAGCACCACCGCGTAACTCACCGCCGATTTGTCGAGCTGCTTCAGAATTTCCCTGTCCACTTCCTTCAGGCCGTGACGTGAATCGATCAGCACGAATACGCGCATGAGATTAGCGCGGCCGAGCAAAAACTTGTGCACGAGCCCGGTCCATGCAGCCACTTTTTCCTTCGAGACTTTCGCGTAGCCGTAGCCGGGCAGGTCGGCGAGCACGAGTTCGCGCGGACCCGAGAAAAAGTTGATCTGCTGCGTGCGGCCCGGCGTGTCGGAAACGCGGGCGAGATTATTCCGATGCGTGAGCGCGTTCACGAGGCTGGACTTGCCGACATTCGAGCGTCCCGCGAATGCGATTTCCATGCCCTGCATCGGCGGCAGCGATTCTTCGGATCCGGCTCCCGCAACGAAGGTCCATTCCGCCGCGAACATCTTACGGGCGGTTTCCAGTTGCTCGGGAGTGAAATCCATTGACGCCTCAGGCGCTCAATTCTTCGCGCTTTGCACTCGCTTCAAGCCACTCTTCCTCGGCCTTGGCAAGCGCATCGGCGGTGTCGGCGCGGGCCTTGGAGAGCTTGATGACTTCAGCCGGGTTCTTCGCCTGAAATTCCGGATCGCCCAGTTTCCTGTCGAAGCCGGCGATTTCCTTCTCGAGCTTTTCGACATTCGCTTCGAGAGCCGCGATCTGTTTCTTCAACGGAACAAGCTCGGCGCGCTTCTCCGGTTTCGGCTTTTTCTGCTTCTGCTCGACGCGGCCGTCACCGGTCATGCGCGCGGCACCCGAGCGGCCGAGCACCTCGCGGCGGTATTGGTCGAGATCGCCGTCATAAGGTTTCACCGTGCCGTCGGCGACACGCCAGAGCCGTTCCACGCTCGCGTCCAGCAAATGCCGGTCGTGGGTGACGAGCAGCACCGCCCCCGGATAATCGTTCAGTGCCTCGATCAGCGCGGCGCGCGCTTCGATGTCGAGATGGTTGGTCGGCTCGTCGAGAATGAGCAAATGCGGGCCGTGGAAGGCGGCGAGCCCGAGCAGCAATCGCGCTTTCTCGCCGCCCGACAATTGGCCGACCTTGGTGTCGGCGTCGCGCGCGGAAAAACCCATCGCCGCCGCGCGGGCGCGGACGACTGTTTCGGAAGCATCGGGAATGAGACGGCGCACATGCTCGGCGGGGGATTCGTCGGCGTGCAATTCGTCGAGCTGATGCTGCGCCAGATAAGCAACGTTCAGTTTCGATGCGCGGACGATGTTGCCGCTCTGCGCTTCGAGACGCTCCGCGAGCAGTTTTGCAAAAGTCGATTTGCCGTTTCCGTTCGGTCCGAGCAGCGCGATCCGATCGTCCTCGTCGATACGAAGATTGAGGTTCTTCAGGATCGGCTTGTCCGGCTCGTAGCCGGTCGATACGTTTTCCAGCACGATGATCGGCGGCGACAGCATTTTCTCCGGCGCCTTGATCGAAATCGCCGCCGGTGCGTCTTCCACATGCGCGGCGAGCGGCTCCATTTTCGCGAGCGCTTTCACGCGCGATTGCGCCTGTTTTGCTTTCGAGGCTTTTGCCTTGAAGCGGTCGACAAAGGCTTGCATATGCGCGCGCGCCGCTTCCTGACGCTTGCGCGCTTTCTGATCGACGACGAGCTGCTCGCGGCGCTGGCGGTCGAACTGCGAGAACCCACCGCGATAAAGCTTCAGCTTTTTCTGGTCGAAATGCAGGATGAACGACACGGAGGTGTCGAGCAGGTCGCGGTCATGGCTGATGAGCAAAATCGTGTGCGGATAGTGCTCCAGATATTCCTGTAGCCAGAGCGTGCCTTCGAGATCGAGATAGTTTGTGGGCTCGTCGAGCAGCAGCAAATCCGGTTCGGTGAAGAGCAGCGCCGCAAGCGCCACGCGCATCCGCCAGCCGCCGGAAAATTCCGAACAGGCGCGGTTTTGCGCGTCCTCGTCAAAGCCGAGCCCCGCAAGAATTATCGCTGCGCGCGACGGCGCCGAGTAAGCGTCGATGTCCACCAGCCGCGTTTCGATTTCCACGATCCGCATCGGGTCTTTCGCGGTATCGCGCTCCTTGAGCAGAGCCGCGCGCTCGGAATCTGCGGCGAGCACGACTTCCAAAAGCGTTTCAGGTCCGGCCGGCGCTTCCTGCGCAACGCGGCCGATGCGCGTGCGATTCGGCAACTGGATCGAGCCGGTTTCGATGTCGGTCTCGTTCTCGATGGCGCGAAAGAGCGTGGTCTTGCCACAGCCGTTGCGTCCGACGACGCCGACGCGCGCCCGGTTCGGAATCGAAACGGTGGTGTGGTCGAGCAAAAGCTTGCCCGCGACACGGAGAGAGATGTCGTTCAGTACAATCATGGACGGCTTTTCTCAGGCACTCGCGCTTCGCGCAAGTACAGAACGGCGGCGTTATAAAACACCGCCGTCTGGGTTCAGGATTTGGTCTCGGGCGGTTTTCGCCAGAACGCCAGGTCTTTCACGTTGTCCCACAGCTCGATCTTGGTGCCGTGCCGCTTCATGATGAAGCCTTGCTGGAGCACCGAGAGCAGGTTGTTCCAGGCCCAGTAGATCACGAGGCCGGCCGGGAACGAGGCAAGCATGAAAGTGAAGAACACCGGCATCCAGTCGAAGATCATCTTCTGGGTCGGGTCCGGCGGCGAGGGATTCATCTTCATCTGAATCCACATGGTCACACCCATGAACAGCGGCCAGATTCCGAGATGCAGGAACGAGCCGAAGATCGGAATCACGGTGGGGTCGAAGGGCAGCAGACCGAACAGATTGAAGAGGTTGGTCGGATCGGCGGCGGACAGATCCTTGATCCAGCCAAAGAACGGCGCGTGGCGCAGATCGATCGTGACGAACAGCACCTTATAGAGCGCGAAGAACACCGGAATCTGAATCAGGATCGGCCAGCAGCCCGCAAGCGGATTGATCTTCTCCTGCTTGTACAGCTCCATCATCGCCTGCTGCTGCTGCACCTTGTCGTCGGCGTAGCGGTCGCGGATCGCGAGCATCTGCGGCTGCACGGCCTTCATGCGCGCCATCGAGGCGTAGGACTTGTTGGCGAGCGGCAAGAAAAACAGTTTGATGAAGATGGTGACGATCAGGATCGCCACGCCGAAATTGCCGGTGAGGCGGAAGAAATAATCAAGCGCGTAGAACAGCGGCTTGGTGATGAAATAGAACCAGCCCCAGTCGACCAGAAGATCGAAATTCTTGACCTTCAGCGTGTCCTGATAGCCGTCAACCGCACTGACTTCTTTCACGCCGGCGAACAGGCGGTTTTCCGCGGTGGCTTTCCCGCCCGCCGCGATGGTCGTGGCGTCAGACAGAAAATCCGACTGATAGGTTTTCAGTGTGCCGATGCTGCCCGACGAGAAGCGGCCTTGCAGGCTCTGCTCCTGATTGGGGATCACCGCTGCGGCCCAGTATTTGTCGGTGATGCCAAGCCAGCCGCCGGTGGATTTGATCGTCTGCGCGGGCTTTCCTTCGATGCTGGAGTAAGTGATCTCATGCAGCTTGCCGTTATCGAGCGCGCCGATCAGGCCTTCGTGCAGGATGTAGAAACCCTGCACCGGCGGCGTGCCGTGGCGCGAGACAAGACCGTAATTATGGAGAGTGACCGGCTGGCCGCCGCTGTTTGTCACTTCATCGGTGACGGTGAACATATAGTTTGAATCGATAGCGATGGTGCGGCGGAATTTCAGGCCGGCACCATTGTCCCAGCCAAGAACGACCGGACGTTCCGGCGTCAGCGGACCAGCGTTTTCCGCGGTCCAAAGCGTCTCGACATTCGGCAGTTTCAAATCCGAGCCGGGGTCACTGACCCAGCCGAACTCCACGTAAAACGGGTCCGGGCTTCCCGACGGCGACAACAGCGTGACGTTCGGGCTTTTCGGATCGACCGTCTCGCGAAAGCCGATCAATGCGATATCGTCGATGCGGCCGCCCTTCAGCGCAATCGATCCGCGCAAACGCGGTGTCTCAATCGCAACGCGCGGTGAAGCTCTCAAAGCGGCCTCGCGCGTGGCGCTGCCCGGCTTCGCTCCACCCGGAACGGGCGGCGCGCTGACGGTGCTGCCTGCGCCCGGTTGCGGCGGAGCGGATGCGCCCGGTGCAGCGGGCTGACCCGGCTGCGGAGCACTCGTTTGTGTCTGCTGCTGTTGGGTTTGCTTCTGCGCTTCCTTCTGCTTTTCGACCTGCGGCATGCCGACAAAATATTGCCAGGCCACCAGCACGATCACCGAAAGCAGGATCGCGAGGATCGTATTACGGCTATCTTCCATCGCGGCCTCCTGTGCGTGCGCTCAAACCCTGGCCCGAATGAAGCCGCGTCAACGCCCGTTCCATTTCGTTCTTCATCTTTTCAAAAGGCTCCGAAATCGCCGGACGCCTTGCTACCAGCACATAGTCGAAGCCTTCATGACCGTTGCGCGGCATCACCGATTTCGCGGCGGCGCGCAGGCGGCGGCGGATACGATTGCGCTCCACCGCATTGCCGGTCTTCTTCGTCACCGTAAATCCGACCCGCGAAATGCTTTGATCCTTGCGGTCGCGCCCTTGCAGCAGGAAGGCATTGCCCGGAACGCGCAAAGCAGCGGCGGCGGCCAGGAAATCCGCGCGACGCTTGAGCTGTTCCATGTCCCGAATGCCGCGCAGGCCCGCTTCAGGCCGAGAGTTTCTTGCGGCCGCGCGCGCGGCGCGCGTTGAGAACCTTGCGTCCGCCCGTGGTCGCCATGCGTGCGCGGAATCCGTGCCGGCGCTTGCGGACGATTTTGCTCGGTTGATAGGTCCGCTTCACGAGTCCGTCTCCGCGTTCTGTTGTGAAAAAATGCGATGAAACAAGGGCTAAAGCCCTGTCCCATCGGTGCGCGGCTTATATGGGCGCATAGTATTTAAGTCAATGCGACCGAGGGGCGGCGGAATGAACGTTCGTCGTATATAGAGACGAAACCGGCGGGATGGGCGAGGGGAATGGCCGAGCGGATATTAACTCCCGATCTGTGCGTCATCGGCGGCGGCATGGCGGGTATTTCCATCGCGACGGGTGCTGCGGCATCCGGCGTCCCCGTCGTTTTGATCGACCGCGGCCCGATGGGCGGTTCCCGCATGAATGGCGGCGGCTTGCCCGTCTATTCACTGATCGCCACGGCCCGCCGCGCGCGGGCGATCCGGCAGGGTGGGGAATATGGCCTCAAGCCGGCCAATCCGGAAATCGACTTCGCACATTTCAAAGCCAGCACGCGCGAACTGATGGCCGATCTTGGGCGCAACGAATCCCCGGCCAGGCTGCGCGCTTTCGGAATCGGCGTGATTGAGGCGCAGGGACGTTTTACCGACGCGAGAACCGTTCAGGCCGGCGATTTTATCGTGCGCGCGCGGCGGTTTGTGATCGCGAGTGGAACACTGCCCAAGGTGCCTTCGATCCCGGGCCTCAGCGAGGCGCTGTATTTCACCAGCGAGAACATTCTCGATCTCGATGCGTTCCCGCGTGAACTGATGGTGATCGGCGCGGGCGCGACCGGCCTTGCACTTGCCGACGCATTTCACGAACTCGGCTCGAAAGTCACCGTGATCGAATCCGATTGGGCACTCGGCAAGGAAGACCCCGAAGCCTCGGGCATCTTGCTGCACGAACTGCGCCGCAAGGGAATCAAAATCGAGGAGGATTCGAAGATCGAGCGTGTGGACGGAACGAAGGGCGCGCTCTCTGTCAGCTACGCTTCGAAGGGCGAGAACCGCAAGGCAAGCGGCACGCATCTTTTGCTGGCGGCGGGATGGAAACCCGAAACCGGCACGCTTGGGCTGGAAGCCGCGGGCATCGCCTTCGACGAACGCTGCATCCAGACCGGTCGCGGTTTGCGCACCACGAATTCAAAAGTGTTCGTCATCGGCGGCGTTCACTCACCCCATGCGGCGAGCTACCAGGCGCGGCTCGTGTTGCAGAATGTGCTGTTCCGCCGGCCGGTCAAGGCGGTGGCGGATTGCGTGCCGCGCGTGGTGTTCACTTCGCCTGAACTGGCCCAGGTCGGAATGTCTGAAGTGGATGCGCGTGAACAGTATTCGCGCATCCGCGTGCTGCGGGCGCCTTTCCGGGAGAATGACCGCGCCGAAATCGAGCGCGAGGGTAAAGGAATGATCAAGCTCGTCACGACCCGCTGGGGCCGGATTCTTGGCGCCACGATCGTGGGCCCGCAGGCGTCCGAGCAGATCGCGCCGTTCTCACTTGCCGTCACGAAACGCATGAATTTCCGCTCTTTCTTCTACCCCGTGTTCCCCCATCCTACTCTTGCCGAAATCGTGCAGCAGATGGTGGCGGGAACAATGGCCCAGGGTTTGACGCTCCCGGGCGTGAGGTTCATCATTCGGACCTTGCAGAAATTGGGCTGAAATTCGGATCATGACCGAGGAAACCAGTTCGACCGTGAAGCCGCCGGCGCGCCAGGCGCGCTGGCCGCTCGGCTTGTCCGGCAAGCTTCTGTTGCTGACGGCGCTGTTCGTGCTGATCGCCGAAGTGCTGATTTTCGTGCCGTCGATTTCTAGTTTCCGCCTGATGTGGCTCACCGACCGGCTCGCCTCCGCGCATACGGCGGCGCTCGTCCTCGACGCGGCACCCGATGCCATGGTTTCGGAAGACCTGAAGCGGCAGCTTCTGGATAGTATCCGCGCACGCGCGGTGGTGATGAAGATGGGCGACATGCGCCGTCTGCTTGCCGCCGCCAACATGCCGCCGGAGACCGATCATCACGTCGATATCCGCGATGTGTCGCGCATCGGCGCCGTGTTCGATGCTTTCGAGACGATGTTTTCGAAGCGTCACACCGTGATGCGTGTGATCGGGCCTTCGCCCGGCAAGGGCGATTTCATCGAGATCATTCTCGACGAGCAGCCGCTGCGCGAGGCGATGTGGCATTACGCCGGAAACATTCTGCTGATCTCGCTTGCGATCTCGGCGACCACCGGCCTGTTCGTTTATCTGACGCTGTTGTGGATGTTCGTGCGGCCCTTGCGGCGGCTGACGACAAGGCTCGTGGATTTCGGCCACTCGCCCGAAGACCCGCGCCGCATTCTGTTGCCGTCCGCGCGCAGTGACGAGATCGGCGTGGCCGAACGCGAATTGTCCGCCATGCAGGTGGAGCTTGCGGGCACGCTGCAACATAAAAACCGGCTCGCTTCGCTGGGCCTCGCGGTTTCCAAGATCAATCACGACCTGCGGAATATTCTGGCGTCGGCGCAATTGTTGTCCGACCGTATGTCCGGGATCGCCGATCCGGCGGTGCGGCGACTTGCGCCAAAGCTGATGGCGACGCTCGACCGCGCCATCGCCTATTGCGAGCAGACATTGGCTTACGGGCGGGCGCAGGAGCCGCCGCCACAGCGCAAGATGATCGACGTGGCGGAGCTTCTGGAAGAAGTGCGCGACCAGCTAGACCTCGGTGCAGGCGCGTCTATCGGCTGGGTGCCTTCCATCGAGCGCGGCTTGCAGATCGACGCCGATCCGGACCAGTTGATGCGAGCCCTCGTCAATCTCGTGAAGAACAGCGTCGAGGCGCTGAATGCTCGCGCGCCGAACGATCCCGCGCGCGACCAGATCCGCATCGTGGGCCGCCGCGAGGGCGCCGTGGTGATGTTGCAGGTGGCCGATACCGGCCCCGGCCTACAGGAACGGGCGCGGGCGCACCTGTTTGAGCCGTTTCAGGGCTCCAGCCGGCGCGGCGGCTCAGGTCTTGGCCTCGTGATCGTGGCCGAACTGATCCGCGCGCATGGAGGCGAAATCCGCCTCGTTGACGGCACCATCGGTGCGACATTCAGCATCGTCATCCCCGACCGGCCGGTGGCGCTGGACGAGAAGCGCGCGGAACGCGCCCGCGCCTGAGCGCGTTGATCCGTAAATCCCTCAATGCCTTGCAAAACGGGGGTTGGACGTATAGTTCTGCGGCCTTCTCGGCATGCGCCCGTAGCTCAGCTGGATAGAGCACCAGACTACGAATCTGGGGGTCAGAGGTTCGAATCCTTTCGGGCGCGCCACTACTTTCCCGTTTTTTGCGGTAAGCAATTGTCCGCTACGCTTCGGGGGATAAAAGCCTCTGGCAGCGGTTAGCAAATTTTTGCGTTATCGGACCTGAACAGAAGACACAGCCGAACAATGAAAGACGTCCTGAGATCGATCAATTCATTCATCAGCCGCAAGATCGGCTGGAACGTCATCGGCGTCGTCATCGGCGTTTCGATTTTGGCGGCAGCTTCCTATGTTCTCTACGACTATCTGCATGACATTGATCCGCGCCATGTCGCGCGCGCTCTCCGGCAGACGGAAACCTCCGATTTCGTGCTGGCGGCGATTTTCGTGGCGCTCGCCTATCTAACACTCACTTTCTACGACTACTTCGCGCTGCGGACGATCGGCCGCGGCGATGTTCCCTACCCCGTCGCCGCGATGGCAGGATTTTGCAGCTATTCGATCGGCCACAATGTCGGCTTCACGGTGTTCAGCGGCGGCACCGTGCGCTACCGCATCTACTCGACGGCAGCTAACCCCGGCCTGACGGTCCTCGATGTTGCAAAAATCTGTTTCATCGCGGGCCTTACTTTCTGGCTCGGCAATATCGCGGTGCTCGGCATCGGCATGATCATCCATCCGGAAGCTGCGTCCGCGGTGGACCGTTTGCCGGCCGACGTGAACCGCTGGCTTGGCATCGGCGCGCTCACCGGACTTGCGATCTACACGATCTGGGTCAGCACAGGCGTTCGGCAGTTCGGGCGTGACGGCTGGAAGATCAAACTGCCGGCCGGGAAACTGACGTTGCTGCAAATCTGTATCGGCATCGTCGATCTGACATTCTGTTCGCTGGCCATGTATGTGCTGATGCCTGACAAGCCCAGCATCGATTTCATTTCGCTGGCGGTGATTTTCGTGTCGGCGACGCTCTTGGGCTTCGCGAGCCATACGCCGGGCGGGCTTGGCGTGTTCGATGCGGCGATGCTTTTGGCGCTGCGCCAGTTCAACAAGGAAGAACTGCTCAGCTCGCTGCTCTTGTTCCGGCTGCTCTACTACATCACGCCCTTCGCGCTCTCGCTCGCGATCATGGGCATTCGTGAATTCTTGCTGGATGTGAAGCCGCTGATCGTGCCGGTGAAAAAGCGGGCGCGGAAAAATTCCAAGCGAAAAGCATTGAAGCGCAGGCCGCGGCGGCGGGTTTCTGCCACGGCCTGATTTCGGCGCTTACTTTTTACCTTTCGTCGCCTCTTTCGGCATCTGTATTTTCTGGGCGTTGGCGGGAACCACGAACAGTTTTGGATCCTGCGCGCCGCGCTTCAGCGACGTCACCTCGAAAATCTTTTCGCGCTTGCCCTCGATGGTGCCTTCCATGCTGAGGGGAATGCCGTCCTTGGTGATGCAGACGACGCCGGCGAATTCCTTGTCCTCCGGATCGACGGCGTCGATGCTCCACAGGTCGCAGCTCTCGCCCGCGACATTGCCCGTTCCGGTGCGCTTTCCGTTGCCGACCGCGACGCCCATGCTGGGGTCGTCGCCGAGATCGATTTCCATCGCCATCGGCGGCTGGCCGGGCAGCGACATCAGGCCGACCATTTTTTTCGCCTTCAGGTCGATGATGCTGACCATGGGCGCCGGCATACCGGGAGCCTGGACTTCGGCGCGGACCTTTCCACTCCCGTGACGGCTCGACATGCTGGCGCCGCCAAACACTTTTGCGGTCGCCTCGTAATCGACGCCCGGCAACGGAAGGCTCTCGGCCATCGCCGCCCCGCTGCTGAGAAAAAGCGCAACCGCGGCAGGCAGGCAAAACTTCAATTGCATTCGCAAACTCCCGATTCGGCCCCGTTTCCTGTTCTCATTTGTTCACGCCGCGCGCAAGAACTTCCTCGCCCTCAAGCACAATCTTTCGGTCCAGTTGCCCGATGCTTTTCTCGCTTCGGCCCGTGTAAGGCAGTTCCGACAGCACGAAACGGATCGCATTCAGGCGCGTGCGCAATTTGTCGTTGGCGAGGATGATGGTCCAGGGCGCATGGGGAGTGTCGGTCGCCTTGATCATTTTCTCGAAGGCGCGGGTGTAATCGTCCCAGTGTTCGATCGCCTTGTAATCGACCGGCGAAAGCTTCCAGCGTTTCAAGGGATCGTTCGCGCGCGCGTGCTGGCGCTTGATCTGCATCTCGCGGCCGATGTGGAGCCAGAGCTTGAACAGACGCACGCCGTCATCAACCAATAGCTGTTCGAGCTTCGGCGCCTGTTCGAGGAATTCGGCGTGCTGTTCTTCCGTGCAAAAACCCATCACCGGCTCGACGCCCGCACGGTTGTACCAGGAGCGGTCGAACAGAACGATCTCGCCCCTGGTCGGAAGCTGCGCGATGTAACGCTGAAAATACCATTGCCCGCGTTCGAGATCGGTTGGTTTTGACAATGCCACCACCCGCGCCGCGCGCGGATTGAGATGTTGCGTGAAGCGGTGGATGGTGCCGCCTTTTCCGGCCGCGTCGCGGCCTTCAAAAATAATCGCAATGCGTTCGCCGGATTTCTTAGCCCATTCCTGCACCTTCAGAAGCTCGATCTGGAGCGGCAGCAGCTCCTTTTCGTAAAGCTTCCGCTTCATCTTCTTGTCGTACGGGTAGCCGCCGCTGGTGAATGCGCGTTCCTCGATTTCCGGCGGGAGCTTTTTGGCCGAGAAATAAGACTTGGATGCGGGCGGCTTGGCGCTCTTTTTTCTGACCGGTTTTCTTGCCTTGTTCGCTCGTTTGGCCTTGGCCATGCTTTCCCCGCTTCCTGCTAGTACCCTACTAGAATAGAATATCCCGCACATGGCGGAAGCAAGCGAGCCCTTCACAGCGGTAACCCGCAGGCAAAGCAGCCTTGCAATCCGGCTGAAATATGCCGGGTGGGTGCTGGCTGTAACCGCAGCACTTCTGGCGTTGTTGATTTATGCGGGGCGCTTGCCGGCGCTGGAAGCGCTGCTGGTTTTTATCGCTATTGCCCTCGCGGCAATGTTGGCTCCTGTTCCCGAACGGCGCGTGTACCTGCCACCCGCAACGAACGAAATCAGCGTGCCGGCGCCAGTCGTCACATCGAAATCCCGCATTCCGTTTCTGGTCGATGCGCAACTGGCGGCGCTCATCTCGGCGCTGCCGGAGCCGGCATTGCTGATTGACAGGCGCGGCACGGTTCTCGTCGGCAACGGGCCGGCGGTGACGAATCTCGGCCCGGTACGCAAGGGCGATCCGATGTCGCTCTCGATCCGCATTCCCGAAGTGATCGACGCTTTTCGCGCCGCGGTCACCGAAGGAAAAACCCGCAGCGTGCAGTTCACCGAACGCATTCCGGGTGGACGCGCGATGGAAGCGCATGTGGTGCCGCTGGAGTTGAATTATCAGGGTAGGGAAGAGGGCGGCACCGACGCCGTGCTGGTTACATTCCGCGACCTCACCGAGCAGCATCGCGTGGACCGCATGCGCGCGGATTTTGTCGCCAATGCCAGCCATGAATTGCGCACGCCGCTGGCTTCGCTTTCGGGGTTCATCGAGACCTTGCAGGGGCCGGCGCGCGAGGATGTGACCTCGCGCGATAAGTTTCTCGGCATCATGGTGGAGCAGGCAAGGCGCATGTCGCGCCTGATCGACGATCTGTT
Organism: uncultured Hyphomicrobiales bacterium; assembly: GCA_964620215.1. Taxonomy (GTDB): domain Bacteria; phylum Pseudomonadota; class Alphaproteobacteria; order Rhizobiales; family Xanthobacteraceae; genus JAUSIF01. Next base: position 9,620 of record CAZUJE010000018.1, on the reverse strand, counting down.
GTCGCTCTCGCGTATTGAATTGAGCGCGCATCTGCGCCCGCAAACCGTGATCGATCTCGTCCCAATCGTCACCCATGTCTGCGAGACGCTTTCGCCGCTGGCCCGTGATCGGGGTGTAAAGCTGGATATCCAGAAAAAAACCGAAGTTCTGAATATCCGCGCCGACCGCGACGACATGATCCGGCTGTTTGAGAATCTGGTGGAGAATGGATTGAAATACGGTGCTTCCGGCAAGCGCGTCGAAGTCACGATCGGTGAGGAAGCGGGAGACGCGGTGGTTTCGGTGCGGGACTTCGGCCCCGGCATCGCCGAGCATCATTTGCCCCGGCTGACCGAGCGCTTCTACCGGGTGAATGTGGAAACGAGCCGCGCTGAAGGCGGAACCGGGCTCGGCCTCGCCATCGTGAAACATATTCTGGCGCGGCACCGCGGCCGCCTCGCCATCGACAGTGAATTGGGGAAGGGCGCCATTTTTTCCGCGCGGATTCCACTCTCCACATCCTCCTTGGCAGATTCATAAGCAAAAACAGCGCCCTGCGCCGTCATATGCCTGTCACCCATGCGTCATAGAAGTTTGGCCGTGAACCCCTACGACCAAACCCATAGCCCGCTCAAACCGGGGCAAAAATGCCCGCCGGGCTTGTCCGTCACAGGAAGGAGAAACCTCGTGAAACTCACGACTTTCGCTAGCATTGGTGCGCTTGTGGCCGCCGGCCTTTTTATTGCCGGCTCCGCTGAAGCGCGCGACCAAATTCGCATCGTCGGCTCTTCGACGGTGTATCCGTTTACGACCGCGGTGGCCGAGCAGCTCGGCAAGACCGCCGGCATCAAGACCCCCGTTGTCGAATCCACTGGCACCGGCGGCGGCATGAAGCTCTTCTGCGCCGGCGTCGGCGTCGAGCACCCGGATGCGACCAATGCGTCGCGCCGTATGAAGAAGGGTGAGTTCGAGCAGTGTGAAAAGAACGGCGTGAAGGAAATCGTCGAAATCACCGTCGGCTTCGACGGCATCTCGATGGCTCAGTCCAAGGATGGCGCTGCGATGAAGCTCTCGCTCGCCCAGCTTTTCCTGGCCCTCGCCAAGCAGGTTCCGGGTCCGGATGGCAAGCTGATCCCGAACCCGAACAAAAACTGGTCGGACATCGACAAGTCGCTGCCGAACATCAAGATCGAAGTACTCGGTCCGCCGCCGACCTCCGGCACGCGCGATGCTCTGGTTGAACTGCTGCTCGAACCGGGCGCGGAACAGATCGCCGTGATGAAGGAACTGAAGAAGTCCGACCGCAAGGCGTTCGACACCGCGTTCAAGTCGATCCGTGAAGACGGCGCCTATGTTGAAGCCGGCGAGAACGACAACCTGATCGTTCAGAAGCTCGTGGGCAACAAGAACGCCTTCGGCATCTTCGGTTACTCGTTCCTCGAAGAGAACGCGGCCAAGCTGCGCGGCGTCAACTTCGATGGCGTCGAGCCGACCTACGACAACATCGCCAGCGGCAAGTACAAGGGCTCGCGTCTGCTCTATGTGTACCTGAAGAAGCAGCACAACGGCGTGGTACCCGGCATCGACAAGTTCGCGGCCGAGTATGTGTCCACCCGTGCGATCGGCGAAGACGGCTATCTCGCCAAGAAGGGTCTCGTCACCTTGCCGAAGGCAAAGGCCGACGAAGTGCGTAAGGCTGTCACCGGCTTGACCGCGATGAGCGGCGAGCCGCTGACCAACTAAGTAAAATGCGTAGTGGCGGTTGCGTTCGCGCAGCCGCCACACTCCGCATCCCGGATCAGAGTTTTAAGCAGCGGTATCCAAGCGGGTAAGTTATGGCGGCCATTTATCTCATCGGTCTGGCGCTACTGGTCGCTCTCGGTTTTTTCTTTGGCCGCGCCAGAGCCGCGATTATCGGTCAGGCATCGCAACTGCATTCCCGCCCGAATTATCACGGCGCCTTTGTCGCGCTCGGCATTCTGGTTCCGATGTTCGTGCTGTTCGCCGTGGGTTTCCCGGTCGCCCAGAATTTTGCCGATAACCAGGCCATTTCCGCATTCGATCCCAATATGGATAGTTTGCGGCGGGGTGCCGCGTTGCGTGACATCCGCGCGCTTGCGGCAGGCCAGCTCAACGGCCAGCCCACCGATGCCCTCCGCCGCGCGGCGGAAACCTATTCATCGGTTAAGTGGATTTTTGAGGGCTCGCTGCTGGCCCTCGGCCTAGCGTTCGGCCTGCTCGGCTTCGCCATGAGTTTCCGCTCCCTGATCGCGCCGTTCCGCGCGCGCAACCATGTGGAGCGTTTCATTCGCATCGTTTTGTTTGCGAGCGCCACCGTCGCCGTGCTCACGACGCTCGGCATCGTCATGTCCGTGCTGTTCGAGACGCTGCATTTCTTTCAGAAAGTTTCGCCGGTGGATTTCCTGTTCGGCACGCAATGGAGTCCGCAGACCGCGATCCGCGCCGATCAGGTCGGTTCAAGCGGTGCTTTCGGCATCGTGCCGCTCGTCACTGGTACGCTGCTTATAACTTTCATTGCGATGTTGATTGCAGGGCCGGTTGGACTGTTCGCCGCAATCTACATGGCGGAATATGCGACACCGCGCTTCCGCAATCTGGCGAAGCCGGTTCTCGAAATCCTCGCGGGCGTTCCCACTGTCGTGCTCGGCTTCTTTGCCGCGCTGACCGTGGCGCCTTCCATCCGTGGCTGGGGCGAATGGTTTGGCTTGAATGTTGCCTCGGAGAGCGCTCTCGCGGCAGGCATCGTGATGGGCATGATGATCATCCCGTTCATTTCGTCGCTCTCCGACGACGTCATCAATGCCGTGCCGCAATCGATGCGCGACGGTTCCTATGCGATGGGAGCGACCAAGTCCGAGACCATCAAGAAAGTGATTCTGACCGCGGCCCTTCCCGGCATCGTTTCCGCCTTCATGCTGGCGATCAGCCGCGCGGTCGGCGAAACCATGATCGTCGTGATGGCGGCGGGATTAGCTGGCAATCTTACCTTTAACCCGCTGGAAGCCGTCACGACCTTTACCGTGCAGATCAAGACAATCCTCGTGGGCGACCAGGAATTCGACAGCGCCAAGACGCTCTCTGCGTTCGCGCTTGGTTTTGTTCTGTTCTTCTTCACGCTGACGCTGAACGTGATCGCGCTCCAGATCGTCAAACGGTACCGGGAACAGTATGACTGACTTCGTGATCGAGCAGCCGCGCAAACTGAGCGCCGTGGAGGTAGCCACCGCGAAGCGCATTCGTGCGCGCTATCGTGCCGAGACGCGCTTTCGCTTTTATGGACTTGCCGCCATTGCGATCACGGCGATGTTTCTGGTCGCGGTGCTGACCGACATCGTGCGCAAGGGCATTCCCGCTTTCACGGCGTCTCAGCTCGTGATGGACATCAAGGTCGATCCCGCCGAAATCGACCCGCAGAATACGCGCGATCCGGCGGTGATCCGCGCCGGCAATTTCGATGCGCTCACCCGCGATGCGCTGCGCGCACAGTTTCCGCTCGCGAACGATCGCGTCACCCGCCGCCAGCTCGATGGATTGTTGTCTTCGGGCGCCGCCGACGAACTGCGCTCCCGCATCGCCGCCGACCCATCGCTCGTGGGCCAGACGGTGAAAGTGCCGGTTCTGCTTTCCGACGACGCGGATTTGTATCTGAAGGGGACCGGAACCAGCATTACGCGCCGTCAGGGTCAGGGCAGCGCAACCCCAAGCGGAACCGAAGGCAGCATTACAATTCTGACGTCCTCGAACGATTTTTCGTCCGATCTGATCAAGATCAAGCAGGCCCAGTCCCAACAAGCCCGCGAATTGCGCAATCAGAGTGAAAGTTTCCGCAAGCAGCTTGTCGTCGGGCAGGAACGCAAGATCGTGGCGGAACGGGATATTGCCGCTGCGCGTGCCGCAAACAACGCTGCGCGCATTGTGACGATTGAACAGAATATCACCGGCCTGAACGCGGACATCGAAAGTTTATCGAAAAAAGTCGCCGAACTGAATGCGGAAGCGGATGCCTTGCAGGCGAGGTTCGATGCAACGGATACGGCTCAGGCGCTTACCGCTCGCGTGCCGAGTCTCCTGGTAGCCATCAATGGCGGCCTCGTGAAGATCACGGAACTCGGCGGCACGCAGGTTACGGGAGAGGTTCTGCTCGGTCTCTCTTCCTCCAGCGAAGCACAAAAAGGCGCCTGGGAAATCGTGACTTACGTCACGCCCGAAGCGAACCGCCGTGTGAACGATCGCGAGGTCAGCTGGCTGGAATCGCTGCGCGGCAAGGGCTTCGTCGAAAACGCTTTCAACTGGCGCTTCTTCACGGTCGGCGACAGCCGCGAGGCCGAGCTTGCCGGTATCCGCGGCGCACTGATTGGATCGATCCTTACCTTGCTGGTCACGCTCGTCGTTTGCCTGCCGCTCGGCGTCGCTGCCGCGATCTATCTTGAAGAGTTTGCGAGCAAGAACCGGCTGACCGAATTGATCGAAGTAAACATCAACAATCTCGCTGCCGTGCCATCTATCGTGTTCGGATTGCTCGGCCTTGCGGTATTCCTGAATTTCTTCGGCTTCCCGCGTTCCGCACCACTGGTTGGCGGACTTGTACTGGCGCTCCTCGTGCTGCCCACGATCATCATCGCCTCCCGCGCCGCGCTGAAAGCGGTGCCGCCTTCGATCAAGGAAGCGGCCCTTGGCGTGGGGGCGTCTCACCAGCAGGCCGTGTTCCACCACGTGCTGCCGCTTGCAATTCCTGGAATTCTGACGGGAACGATTATCGGCATGTCGCACGCGCTCGGCGAAACCGCGCCGCTGCTGATGATCGGGATGGTCGCCTTCATCGTGGAAGCGCCAAAGTCCGTTACCGACGCGGGAACCGTGCTTCCGGTGCAAATCTTCCTGTGGGCCGATCTGCCCGAAATCGCCTTCCAGGCGAAAACGGCGGCCGCGATCATGGTTCTTCTGACGCTCCTTTTCGTGATGAATGGCACCGCGATCTATCTGCGCAAAAAATTCGAACGTCGTTGGTAAGTCTGAGAGGCGTCCTATGGAAATGAGAATGGTGGAACCGGTGAAAACGGCAACGGCGGCAACAGTTGCCGCGGCTGGCGCCGCGCGCCCGAAAATTGTGGCCAGCAAGGTCAACGTTTTCTACGGTGACAAACACGCACTGAAGGACGTGAACGTGGATATTCCCGAGCGCGGCGTGATGGCCTTTATCGGCCCGTCGGGCTGCGGTAAATCCACCTTCCTCCGCTGCATCAACCGGATGAACGATACGATTCCAAGCGCGCGTGTGACGGGAAAAATCCTGATCGATGGACTGGATATTTACGATCCGTCCCTCGATGTGGTGCAGCTTCGCGCCCGCGTTGGCATGGTGTTTCAGAAGCCGAATCCGTTTCCGAAGTCGGTTTATGAAAACGTCGCCTACGGTCCGCGTATTCACGGGCTTGCACGAAACAAGGCGGAACTTGACGAGATCGTGATGACGAGCCTACAGCGGGCCGGTCTAATCAACGAAGTAAAGGACCGTCTTCAGGACTCCGGTACCAGCCTTTCCGGCGGCCAACAGCAGCGCCTTTGCATCGCGCGCGCCATCGCCGTCTCGCCGGAAATCATCCTGATGGACGAGCCTTGCTCCGCGCTCGACCCGATCGCGACCGCGCGCATTGAGGAACTGATCGACGAAATTCGCACGAATTACACGATCATCATCGTGACCCACAACATGCAGCAGGCCGCCCGCGTGTCGCAGCGCACGGCCTTCTTCCATCTCGGCAACCTTGTCGAAGAGGGCTCGACCACGACCATCTTCACGAATCCGACCGACAAGCGCACGCTGGACTACATCACCGGACGCTTCGGTTGAGCCGGCCGGACAGGAGACGAATATGTCAACGCATTTGACCACCGCATTCGATGAGGAGCTTCGCGAGCTTTCGTCCAAACTTGCGGAGATGGGCGGCATCGCCGAGCGGCTCGTGGGAGAATCGACCGATGCGCTGGTGAAGCGCGACACCGCGCTGGCGCAAAAAGTAATTTCCGCCGACGCGAATGTGGATGCGCTTCAGCACGAAATCGAGGAGAAGGCGATCCTCGTGATCGCGCGCCGTCAGCCGATGGCGGTGGATCTGCGCGAAATCGTATCCGCGCTGCGCATCGCCAACGACCTTGAGCGCGTCGGCGATCTTGCCAAGAACACAGCGAAGCGCGTGCTCGCTCTCGACGGCGAATATCACGCGCAGAAGCAGCTTCGCGGCGTGAAGCACATGGCTGACATGGTGCTCCAGCAACTGAAGCAGGTGCTGGACGCCTACGGCGCGCGCGACGTGAATCGCGCAGTCGCCGTCTGGAAGAGCGACGGCGAAATCGACTCCATGTATAATTCGCTGTTCCGCGAATTCCTCACCTACATGATGGAAGACCCGCGCCATATCACGATGTGCACGCATCTTCTGTTCGCCGCCAAGAACATCGAGCGCATCGGCGACCACGCCACCAATATCGCCGAGACAATCTATTATCTCGTCAAAGGCGAGATGCTGCTCGACGAGCGTCCGAAATCCGATCTCACCAGCACCACCAAGGTCAGCCTAGCTGCCAAACAATGAAACCGCGCATTCTGATTGTCGAAGACGAAGAAGCCCTCAATCTTCTGCTGCGTTACAACCTCGAAAGCGAAGGCTTCGCTGTCGATGTGGTGGAGCGCGGAGACGAGGCGGAAACGCGCGTGAGCGAAAATCCGCCCGATCTCATCGTGCTGGACTGGATGCTGCCCGGTGTCTCCGGCATCGAAATCTGCCGCCGTTTGCGTGCAAAAGACGAGACGAAGAATATCCCGATCCTGATGCTGACCGCGCGGGGCGAGGAAACCGAGCGCGTACGCGGGCTCTCGACCGGCGCCGACGACTACGTGGTGAAGCCGTTTTCTCTGCCGGAACTGCTTGCCCGCGTGCAGGCACTGCTTCGCCGCTCCAACCCCGATCAGATCGCAAAAATACTGAAAGCAGGCGACATCGAACTCGACCGCGAAAAAAAGCGCGTGCATCGCTCAGGCCGCGAACTGCATCTGGGCCCGACCGAATTCCGCCTGCTTGAGTTTCTGATGACAAGCCCGGGCCGCGTGTTCTCGCGCGAGCAGTTGCTCGATCAGGTCTGGGGCCGCGAAACCTATATCGACGAGCGGACGGTGGACGTCCATGTCGGGCGCCTGCGGAAGGCGCTGTCGCGCGGCCGTGAATTCGATCCGATCCGCACCGTGCGCGGATCGGGCTATTCGTTCAACGAGAGATTTGCCGACGCTTGAGCGTCAGCCGCGCGCGGCCTGCGCCGCACGCTGCCGGCGGCGATCAGCAAGCGGCTGATACGCCACGCGCGCGTGATAGTGGCAGTAAGGCAGTTCAGCCTTGGTCTGCGAGCCGCAATAGCAGAAGCCATCCACGCCCGGATCGCCAATCGGCCAGCGGCAGGTTGCTTCGGTCAGCTCCGTGATGTTCACGCGCGGACCCATCGGCACGATATTCGCGAGCGGATCCATATCGGGCTCGCTGTCGTACTGAGGGGCGAGCGCGGTGTTGCCATTGAAGCGCATCCGCGGGCGCATGCTGGCGGCGCGCTGTTTGCGCACGCGAGGAACGGCGGAAGACGGCGTCTTGGCGCGTCCCGACAGTCCGAGCCGATGCACCTTGCCGATCACCGCGTTGCGGGTGACGCCGCCAAGCTGAGCCGCGATCTGGCTGGCCGATAGGCCGTCGGCCCAGAGCTTCTTCAGCAGTTCTACCCGTTCGTCATTCCAGCCCATGCAGACCTCCCCGTCGGTTTGGGTGGTCATCCGGTGGGCGGAATCCCTCTCTGCGCCCCGGAATCGAGCTACGCTCGCTCCGGCTGTGTAGCCGCTACGCTGAAAGGGGACTAAGTCCGCCGCACGAGATGTCGTACTTTGTGAAGAAGAAGCTACAATACGCAGACTCTTCGCCACAAGAGTCCTTGGCTGCGACCGGACGAATCAGTTCTATTTGTCCCCAAGATGTAGTGGTTTTGCGCCGGTTTTCCCCAATATGGGCCGAGTTGACACCCGGAAGCGCACCAATAGAGTGTCACAAATGCCGCTCCGGAGCCGGGCGGCATATTTTGTTTCGGGCCAATTGCAGTTTTCCGGCGTCACTCGGACCATTGGGGCAGCTTTGTCGGGGGTCCAAGGCCGACAAAATAGGTCACACATCCTGGTTTCACCGCCACCGGCCGGTTCTGCCGGTTCCCGGCTTTTGGGCCGGAATTGGAGAGCGACGTGGTTACGCCTTTGATGCCCACCTATGCGCGGGCCGACCTCACCTTCGAGCGGGGCGAGGGATGCTGGCTCGTGTCCACCGAGGGCAAGCGGTATCTCGATTTTGCGGGCGGTGTGGCGGTCAACGCGCTCGGCCACGCGCATCCGAAGCTCGTGGAAGCAATCACGCAGCAGGCGCAAAAGCTCTGGCACGTCTCCAACCTGTTCCGGATCAAGGAAGCCGAGGCGCTCGCCGAAAAACTCGTGAAGGCAAGCTTCGCCGACACCGTGTTCTTCGCGAATTCAGGCGCCGAAGCGATGGAATGCGCGATCAAGATGGCGCGCAAATATCATTCGGTCAGCGGCCATCCCGAGAAGATGCGGATCATCTCGTTTGAAGGCTCGTTCCACGGCCGCACGCTGGCGACGCTCGCCGCCGCGGGCGCGCAGAAATATCTCGAAGGCTTCGGGCCGGTACTCGGCGGCTTTGACCAGGTGCCCTATGGCGATCTGGAAGCTGTTAAGAAAGCAATCACGCCGGAGACTGGCGCAATTGTTGTTGAGCCGATTGAAGGCGAAGGCGGCGTGCGCGTTCCCCCGCCGGGATTCCTGAAAGCGCTCCGCCAGATTTGCGACGAGAAAGGCCTGCTGCTCGTTCTCGACGAAGTGCAGACCGGAATCGGCCGCACCGGAAAATTCTTCGCCTATGAATGGTCCGGCATCACACCGGACATTCTCGGGACGGCAAAAGGCCTTGGCGGCGGCTTTCCCATCGGCGCGTGTCTGGCGACCGAGGAAGCCGCGAAAGGCATGAAAGCCGGCACCCATGGCTCCACCTTCGGCGGCAATCCGCTCGCGACGGTGGTGGCTGGGACGGTGGTCGATATTGTTCTGAAGAAGGGCTTTCTCGAGCATGTGAACAAGATGGCGCTGCTGTTCAAGCAGCGCCTTGCGGAAGTGAAGGATCGCCATCCGAAAGTGATCTTGGAAATCCGCGGCGAGGGGCTCTTGATCGGCCTCCGCATGGTCGTGCCGAACGGGGATTTCGTCGCGAGCGCGCGCGAGCAGGGTTTGCTCACCGCCGCTGCCGGCGAGAATGTCGTCCGCATCCTGCCGCCCTTGATTATCGGCGAAGAGGAAATATCTGAAGCGGTGAACAGGATTTCGGCCGCCTGCAAGGCTCTGGAAGCGTCCGTCGCTGCGGAGCGTGGAGCGGCCGAATGAGCGTGCGCCACTTTCTCGACCTTGCCGATCTTCCCGGCGCTGAATTGCGGCGGATTCTCGAATTGGCGGTTTCGCTCAAGAAGCAGCCGGACGGCGGCGCGAAGCCGCTTGAAGGCAGCACGCTCGCGATGATTTTCGACAAGCCTT
>CAZUJE010000017.1:0-32412 GCA_964620215.1 uncultured Hyphomicrobiales bacterium | reverse complement strand
GTCTTTTGCCAGCGACAGCGGATCGGCCGCTTGCTTCAGTTTCGAGAGATCGATGCCCGGATCGCGCGGCGGGTCTTTTGACGCAAACGCGACAAGTTCAATCGGCCTGCCCGCGCGTTCCGCCAGCTGGTCGCGCGCCGACACAAGCATGTTGACCACGGCCGAACCGACCGTGCCCAAACCGGCGATGCCAACTTTGAGCGCCCCCATTGGAATTCCGAATTCGCGTCAGCCGCGCGCCTTCAGCGGGATGACGTTATGCAAATGCTGGTCGGCGTTGTCGAGGAACTTGCGGATGTTGCGCGCCGCCTGACGGATGCGCTGCTCGTTCTCGACGACAGCGAGACGGACATAGCCTTCGCCGCGCTCGCCGAAACCGATACCCGGAGCCACCGCGACTTCCGCCTTTTCAACCAGAAGCTCGGCGAATTTCACGCTGCCAACTTCCTTGAAGCGTTCCGGCACCGGCGCCCAGGCAAACATCGACGCCTGCGGAGCGGGAATGTTCCAGCCCGCACGGCTAAAGCTTTCCACCATCGCGTCGCGGCGCTTCTTGTAGGTCGAGCGCATTTCCTTGATGCAATCGTCGGGGCCGTTGAGGGCCGCCGCAGCCGCCACCTGGATCGGCGTGAACGCGCCGTAGTCGAGATACGATTTCACGCGGGTCAGCGCCGAGATCAGCTTTTCGTTGCCGACGGCAAAGCCCATGCGCCAGCCCGGCATCGAAAAAGTTTTGGAGAGCGAAGTGAATTCCACCGCGACATCCATCGCACCCGGCACCTGCAAGAGCGAGGGCGGCGGCGCGTTGTCGTCGAAATAGACTTCGGCATAGGCGAGGTCCGAGAGCACGATCAGGTCGTGCTTCTTCGCGAACGCCACCACGTCGCGGTAAAATTCCAGGTCCGCCACCTGCGCGGTCGGGTTCGACGGATAGCAGATCACCACTGCGATCGGCTTCGGATGCGAATTCGCCATCTCGCGTTCCATCGCGTGAAAGAATGCCGGTCCCGGCTCCGATGGCACGTTGCGGATCAGTCCCTCAGCCATCAGGAAGCCGAACGCATGAATCGGGTAGGACGGGTTCGGCACAAGGATGAGATCGCCCGGCGCCGTAATCGCCTGCGCCATGTTGGCGAAGCCTTCCTTCGAGCCGAGGGTCGCGATCACCTGCGTGTCGGGGTTCAGCTTCACGCCAAAGCGGCGGCCGTAATAGGCGGCCTGCGCGCGGCGCAGTCCCGCGATGCCACGGGAAGCGGAGTAGCGGTCGGTGCGCGGCTTGCCGATCGTCTCCTTCAGCTTCTCCATGATATGCGACGGCGTCGGCAGGTCCGGATTGCCCATGCCGAGGTCGATAATGTCGGCGCCCTGATTGCGCGCGGCGGCCTTCACCCGGTTCACGCTCTCGAAAACGTAGGGTGGCAGGCGGCGGATGCGATGAAAGTCGTGCATCTTCAAGTTCCTGGAATTGAATCAGGCAAATCGGGCCGGTTGGGCGTTTTCATAGCACCGAAACTCGGGGGTTTAGAAGCATACCCTTTCGGCGCAAATCTTGGCCGGGAAAGGGCGATTGGCGGTCAGTTGGCCGCCGGGACGGCCTTCGGCTCGTCCTTTTTCTTCTGCTTTACGGCCTTGACGGCCGGTTTTTTCGGCTCGTTATGACCCTTGGCGAGCTTGGTGAGGTCTTCTTCCATCTTCTTTTGTTGGGCCTCGGTGAGCAATGGAACGGGAGCCTGATCCTCGATCGGCGGGGTCGAGATCGAGGGATAGGGCCGCTGCACGGCAGGCTTAGGCGGCAGCGATTTCAGGAAGCGCGTGGACTCTTCATAAGTCTGTGGTGCAGTGGATGGCGGCACCGCCTGCTGTTTCCCCGCAGGCTGCTGGGTCTGGGCGCAGGCCATCATCGTCGTCACCGCCAGCACCAGAGGCACAAGCAACGCTCTCACGCCCGCTGTTCGCGGGCGCAGCATTGTCTTTGTCGTAATTCTGCTGTTCCGGCCTGTCATTTGCTTGCTTGTAGATGGACGCTGTGTCGGCACTTAATATGGCGAAAGCGCGTTAACGCCGCGACAAGACCAACCGGGTCAAAACCCGGGCGAGGGAGAAATGCACGGCAAGCATGAGGACGGAAAGGACGTGGCGGGTGCCTCTGGCGCCGGCCCGGCCGATCCTGAACTGTTCGCGAAAAATCTCGCCCGCGTGGTGGAGGAAAGCGGCCGTGCGCTCGCCGCTTACCTGAAGCCGCGCGAGGAAGGCGAACTGCGCGACCAGCTCGCCGAGCAAATGACCGACGCCGTCAAGACCATCGGACAGGTCGCCGAATACTGGCTCGCGGACCCGAAGCGCACGCTCGAAGCGCAGACGAGCCTGATGCAGTCGTATCTGGATATCTGGGCGTCCGCGGTGAAGCGGCTTTCCGGCGAACAGTCGCCCCCGCCGGTACAGGCAAATCCGAACGATGCCCGCTTCAAGGATCCGGACTGGACGGAGAATCCATTCTTCGATGCGCTGAAGCAGGCCTATCTCGCCACCGCCCATTGGGCGGACCGGATGGTGAAGGATGCCGGCGGCATCGACCCGCACACGCGCCACAAGGCCGAATTTTACGTCAAGCAGATCGCGAACGCGGTCTCGCCGTCGAATTTCGTGTTGACCAATCCAGAGCTTTGGCGGGAAACCCTCACCTCCAACGCCGACAATCTCGTGCGCGGGATGAAAATGCTTTCGGAGGACATCGCCGCCGGCGGCGGCTCATTGCGCATCCGTCAAACGGACGGCAGCAATTTCGAGGTCGGCAAGAATATCGCCACCACCCCGGGCAAGGTGGTGTTCGAGAACGAACTGATCCAGCTCATCCAGTATTCGCCCTCGACGGAAAAAGTCGTCGCGGTGCCGCTCCTGATCGTGCCGCCGTGGATCAACAAATTCTATGTGCTCGATCTAGGCCCGGAGAAATCGTTTTTGAAATGGGCCGTCGATCAGGGGCTGACGGTTTTCGTCGTGTCATGGGTGAACCCCGACGCCCGCCTTTCCATGAAGAATTTCGCCGACTACATGCAGGACGGCGTGATCGCCGCGCTCGATGCGGTGAAGGAAATCACCGGCGAGTCAAAAACCCACGTCACCGGCTACTGCGTCGGCGGCACGCTGCTTGCCACCACGCTCGCCTGGCTCGCTGCCAGGGGCGAAGACCGCGTGGCCAGCGCCACATTTCTCGCGACGCAGGTGGACTTCACCCATGCCGGCGATCTCAAAGTGTTCGTGGACGAGACGCAGTTGCAGGCGCTGGAAAAACACATGAACGACATCGGCTATCTCGATGCGTCGAAGATGGCGAACGCCTTTAATTTGCTTCGTTCAAACGACCTGATCTGGCCGTATGTCGTCAATAACTACATGAAGGGCAAGGCGCCCTTCCCGTTCGATCTTCTGTACTGGAATTCGGATTCGACGCGGCTGCCCGCGGCGAACCACTCCTTCTATCTGCGCAACTGCTATCTCGAAAACAAACTCTCGAGCGGCGAAATGGAAATCGCCGGCGTGAAGATCAATCTCAAAAAAATAATGGCGCCAATCTATCAGCTTGCCACCCGCGAGGATCACATCGCGCCGGCGAAATCGGTTTTCCTCGGCTCGCAATTTTTCGGCGGGCCGGTGCGTTTTGTGCTTTCAGGCTCCGGTCATATCGCGGGCGTCGTGAATCACCCCGCCAAGCACAAATACCAGTTCTGGACCGGCGGCGGCGTGAATGGCGAACTGGAAAACTGGATCGAGAAAGCAATCGAGCATCCCGGCTCCTGGTGGCCGGACTGGTTCATCTGGCTCGAGAACCACGACACGCGCCGCGTATCCGCGCGCGAACCGGGCGGCGGAAAACTCAAGCCAATCGAGGACGCGCCGGGAAGATATGTGAAGGTGAAGTCCTAATCACTCCGCCTTCAGTCCCGCGGCTTTCGCGAGCGGCGGCCATTTCTCGTTTTCCGCGCGCAGGAATTTTCCGAACTGTTCCGGCGTCATGATGCTCGGCTCGTAACCGAGCTTCACGAGGGCCGACTGAATTTCCGGCGATTTCAGGCTCTCGTTCATCGCCGCGTTCAACTGCTTGATGATGTCCGGCGGCGTTCCGGCCGGCGCGACAATGCCGGCCCATGCATCCGGGTTGAACGCCATCTGCGGGAAGCCCGCTTCCGCTACCGTCGGAACATCCGGCAGGTCGGGGCTGCGCTTGGTGCCGGTGAACGCAATCGCGCGAACCTGCCCTTTCTGAATGAGCGGCAGCAGCGTCGAGGTCGCGCCGAAATTCATGTCGATGCGCCCGCCCAAAAGATCAGCGACCGCCTGCGCGCCGCCGCGGTAGGGAATGTTGTTGATGTCGGCACCGGAAACTTTCTTCAGCGTCTCGCCCAGAATTTGCGGCGGCGTGCCGCTGCCGAAACCGAACGTCACCTTGCCGGGATTGGCTTTTGCGTATTCAACCAGCTCCTTCAGCGTCTTCGCCGGGAAATCCGGGCGCACGATCAGCACATGGGACCAGTTCGCCACCGCCGCCACCGGCGTGAAACTCTCGATCGGGTCGTAACCGGGGCTGGAATAAATGCCGTACAAATGTCCGTTGATCGGAAACAGCAGCGTGTAGCCGTCGGCCTCCGCGGTCGCAACCGCGCGCGCGCCGACCGTGCCGCCCGCACCCGGACGATTGTCGATGACGACGTTCTGTCCGAGCCGCGTTTGCAGTTGCTGGGTGGCGACGCGCGCAAGCGCGTCCACCGGCGAGCCCGCGATCAGCGGCACGACTAATTTAATGGGCCGGTTCGGATAGGGCTGCGCGTTTGCTTGCGCGCAAACAAACATGAGAACAGCGGGCAGAGCGAAAGCAAGTTTGTTGCAGCGCATGGTGTCACCGATGGAAAAACGGTGAGCCATCACATCTTATTCCTGCAAGGGCGTCCACCCGCCCGCATGGTCTGTAAAAAGAATTTTATGGAAGAAGATTCCCGCTTCGCATTTTGCGCGAATTTTCAATGGGCCCACTGCGGCCGTGAGCGGCTGCGGGTCAGGCGCTTTGCCGGCACGTACGGAACGCGCTTAGGCTTCTCGGCTTTGGGTTTCAGTCCGCGCCGTATCGCGCGGTTCCAGAGCAAGACCAGAAAATCCTCCTCCGACATCGGGTGGCCGAACAGGTAGCCCTGTCCGATGTCGCAGTTCAGTTCTTGCAGCCTTTTCATCTCATCCAGCCGCTCGATGCCGATGCCGACCGCCTTGCTGCCGAAACTGTGCGCGAGACCGATAAAGTGCTCGCAGATGTCCTGGCGCTGGCGGTCGTTGCCGCATTCCCGCACGAGTTCGCGGTCGAGCTTCAACTCGGAGAATTCCCCGCTGCGCAGCTTTCCGATTGTCTGCGCCGAGTTCCAAAGATTGGTCTTGCCCCGCTGCATCAGCGAGGAGCCGAAATCGTCAACCGCGATGGAAAATCCTTCGCAGCGCATCCGCGTGGAAATCTCCACCACCTCTTCAAAATTCCTGCAAACCTCGCTCTCGGAAATGTCGAAGACAAGCCCAAGACTCTTGCCGCCGTTCGGGCGGTATTGCTTGACCAGATCGGCGACCGGAAGCGTGCGCAGCGCCATGACGTTCGTATTGACCGCGATGCGAATGTCGATGCCGATCTCGCTCAGATTCGCGCCGGTCTTCAGGGCGCTGACCAGCGCTTTTTCGGTCAAAGCCAGAATGGCGTCGCTCGATGCGTGCTCGATCAGGTCGCGCGCCAGCACCACGCGGCCCGGCATGCGGTAACGGGCGAGGATTTCAACGCCCATGAGCCGCTTCAGCTTGAGATCGATTTTCGGCTGATACCAGAATTCAATGCGATCGGAACGCAGCGCGGCTCCGAGATCGAAATCCCGCACCGCCGGCTCGTTGCCGGTCCAGCAAAGCTCGTCATGATTTTTAACTGCGTATCCCATCGCGTCCGCCAGATTGCTCACGCCAGTCGGAAATGCTCGCCTTGCGTGTCTGGATACAACCGGACTCCTTAAATTCGGCGCGTCGGACTCGCTAAAATTCTCGGCATTCGGGAAAGCAAATTTCCACGCGCGTTATGTGCGGTCCCGCACAAAGCCTTGTATTCCAGTGCATCCTTAATTGGCGCACGGCGTGAACGTCGTCCGGGACGGTTGCGCGTTAAGCAAAAAACCCGGAAATTTCCTTTAAGGAAACAGCGCGACCTGCTCGAGCCCTGTCGCTTCGCCGTAGCCGAGCATCAGGTTCATGTTCTGCACGGCCTGGCCCGAAGCGCCCTTCACCAGATTATCCAGCGTCGAGATCACGATGGCCCTGCCCGGCACCCGGTCGGCGATCACGCCGATCTGCACGTAATTGGAGCCACGCGTATGCCGTGACTGCGGCACGGTGCCGAACGGCAATACCTGCACAAACGCCTCGCCCTTGAAAAATTCCGTGAGGATGCCGTGCATCTGCTCGGGCGTGGTGCCGCCTTCGGCCTTCACATAGTGGGCGGCGTAAATGCCCCGGTTCATCGGTGCGAGATGGGGCGTGAAACTTGGCGTCACATTGCGCTTGGCGGCGAGCGAAAATTCCTGATCGAGTTCGCCCATATGCCGGTGATGCGCGACACCGTAAGCATGAATGCCTTCGGAGACTTCCGAGAACAGCATCTGTTCCTTCGCCGCCCTGCCGGCGCCGGTCATGCCCGATTTTGAATCGATCACGATGTCGTCGGCGCCGATCGCGCCCGCTTCCAAAAGCGGCACCATGGCGAGAATGGAAGTCGTAGTGAAACAGCCGGGATTGGCTACGAGCCGCGCCTTCTTGATCTCGCCCCGGTAAATTTCGACGAGGCCATAGACGGCCTCTTTCTGAAGCTCGACCGCCTGATGGGCGTGGCCGTACCATTTTTCGTAAGCGAGCGGATCGCTCAGCCGGAAATCGGCGGAGAGATCGACGACTTTCAGATCCGGCTGTTTCTCCAGCAGGTCTTTAATAACAAGTTGCGTCGTGCCGTGCGGAAGCCCGCAGAAAACGAGATCGAGCGCGGAGGCATCCATTTCCTCGATGGTGGTCAGCTTCGGCAAATCGAATTGCGCGAATTGCGGAAACACCGCCGCCACCGCCTGACCCGCCTTGCGGTCGGCCGTCAGCGCCTTGATCTCGGTCTTCGGATGCCGGAGCAGCAGGCGCAGCAATTCCGCGCCGGTGTAGCCGGACGCGCCAAGCACGCCGACCTGCGCTGAATTCTTGCCGCTTCTGGTTTTCTTTGCTTCGGCCATATCCGTCACCTTTTCGGCGGCGAGGGATACAGGAAACGCGCTCGTAAAGCTACGGTTTCATTCCGGCGGGCGCGACGGTCGAGGCCGTCAGGCCCACCGAGTCGAACGCCTTTCGCACCAAACCGGAGGCTTTCGCCTCTTCCACATAGGCGGTGACATATGCGAGCGCCGCAGGCCTGCCCTTCGGCACGGCAACGGCGGTGGTGGAATTCAGGAAGCCGCCTTCCAGAATTTTTGCGCCGGGAATCTGTTTCACGAGGCCCGTGAGCGATTCCCGCGAGAGCGCGATCGCATCGCCCTTGCCGCTTTTCAGAAGCTCGATACCCGCATCGACGCCGGGCACCGTCATGAAGGTTGCGTCCTTCGCGAAGGCCTGCGCCGCGCGGAAGGTGGCGGTGTTGTCCACGCCGACAATGCGGACGCCTTTGGCTTTTGCTTCATTCAGCGTGTTGATCTTCGAGGCTTCCGTCACAAGGAACGTGCTTTGCAGCACATGATAGGGCGCGCCGAAATCGACGATCTTCCGGCGCGTGTCGTCCACCGGCATGAAGGTCACGTCCCACTTGTTCGCATCCACGTCGCGGATGATTTCGCCGGAAGCGAGATAGCCAACATATTCCACCGGCACGCCGAGCTTCTCGGCCATGCCTTTGCCGAGATCGGCCGCGACGCCCTTATACTGGCCCGTGGAATCCTTCAGCACATAGAGCGCCGACGCGCTCGGTCCATAGGCCACCGCCACACGGAGCTTTCCGGTCGGGATCAGTTCGTTTTTCACGGCGGCCTCCTGCGCCAGCACTTCCGGTGCGATCAGTATGGCGAGCGCGAACAGGGTTGTAGCGAATTTCATTTCTGCTTGCCTCCCTGCATTCGTCGTATCGCGGTCAGCCCGATCATGTTCATGGCGATGGTGGCGCCGGCGATGGCGGTGATTTCCGCGTGGTCGTAGGGCGGGCTTACTTCCATCACATCGAAGCCGATGAAATTCACGTCTTCGAGTTCGCTCAAGATCATCAGCGCCTCGCGCGAGGAAAGCCCGCCCGCGACCGGCGTACCCGTTCCCGGCGCATGGGCCGGATCGAGCGCGTCGATATCGAATGTCAGATAGGCAGGCTTGTTTCCAACGCGCTCCTGAATGCGGTTGATGACGCCGCCGATTTCCAGGATCGGCACTTCATAGCCAGAGACAATCTCGATGCCGAAATCCTTCGGCGCATGGGTGCGGATGCCGATTTGAATCGAGTGCTCCACGTCGATCAGTTTTTCCTTCACGGCTACCGAAACAAACGAGCCGTGGTCGATGCGGTCATCGCCTTCCGGATGCCAGGTGTCCTGATGGGCGTCGAATTGCACGAGCGCGAGCGGGCCGTGTTTTTTTACATGCGCGCGCAGCAAGGGCAGCGTGCAGAAATGATCGCCGCCGAGGGTCAGCAGCTTCGCACCCGATGCAACGATCTCGCCTGCCTGCTGCTCGATCTCCGTCGCCACCGTTTCCGGCCTGCCGTAATCGAGGCCGCAATCGCCCCAGTCGATCACGTTCAAAGTCTCGAATGGATCAATTCCAAAAGGATATTGCGGATCGGTGTCGAGAATGGTCGAAGCCGCCCGCATCGCGCGCGGGCCGAAACGCGCGCCCGGCCGGTTCGAGGTGGCCGCGTCGAACGGCACGCCCCAGACCGCGAGATCGACGCCTTTCAGCTCGCGCGAGTATTTCCGCCGCATAAACGAGAGCGCGCCGCCATAGGTCGGCTCGGACTCGCCGGACCCTAGAGAACCCGTAAAGGCATTGTCGGTGGGGCGGCGGGATTTGGTCATGAAGTCATATTACTACATTGCTCGAAGCGTGGCGGCACGTTAGTTTGTCTTTCACTTCCAGAGGAGAATACCAATGGCCGCGGACGGCACCTGGAAAATCACGGTCGATACCCCGATGGGTTCTCGGAATACGACGCTTGAACTCAAGACTTCCGGCGACAAGCTGGAAGGCACCCAGTCGGAAGGCTCGAACAAGACAGCCATCACCGAAGCCATCATGGACGGCGATCATGTCTCCTGGAAAATCGCCGTCGCCGACCCAATGCCGATGACGCTGGAATTCAAGGGCGAGATCGAGGGCGACACCATCAAGGGCAAGGCCGACACCGGCATGTTCGGCAGTTTCCCGTTCAGCGGGACGCGCAGCGCCTGACCGTAGCATCGAACGTGACGCAGACATTCAGCCATCCCGCCGGCAGGCTCACGCATCAGTGGCGCAAGCTCTGGTGCCATCTGATGCCTGCGATCGGCTTCAAGGATTTTGTCGTCAGCGCGCAGGGTGCCCGCTTCCGCATCAATAACGTGGACCTGATCGACCGCCATATCGGCTGGGACGCCATGTGGGAGCCGGTGCAGATGGAGCGGCTCGCCGCCCTCTGCCGCTCGCGCGCGTTCGATCTCTTCCTCGACATCGGCGCCAACACCGGCTTCTACACGGTGATGTTCGCCTCCAAGCATCTGACGCCCGATGTCATGGCGTTCGAGCCGGACCCGCGCAACCGCGCGCGCCTCATGCGCAATCTGAAGCTCAACAAGCTCGAGCACGCGGTGAAGGTGATGCCCTATGCGCTTGGTGACAAGGCAGGCACCTCGCAACTCACCCAGTCGCCGGAATTCAACCGCGGTGAATCCTGGCTCGCCCACGAGGACCAGCCCGCGGGCGCCGTTACTGTTTCCGTGGATGAACGCCGCTTCGATGACGAGTTCGCCATCAAGGGCAAGGATCTCATTATTAAAATGGACGTCGAGGGCTACGAATTCCGCACGCTCGCCGGCATGGAGCGGACGCTGCGGGAGAATTCCTGCTTTCTCCAGGTGGAACTCTATTCGCCGCATATCGAGAAGCTGAAAAAAACCTTCGCCGATTACGGCTACCGCTATCTCGACACATTCGAGATCGATCACTACTTCACGAACATCACAGGCGTTCGCTGACGGGATTCAGGTCAGGCCGCCGCCGTGGCATGATCGCCCTTCCCTGATTCGCCGAAGAGAACCCATGGCCCGTTCCGCCGCCAAGAATTCCAAGAAAGCCACCAAGAAATCCGCCCCTTCAAAAAAAGGCGGAAAACAGCCCGACCTGTTCGACACGCCGAAAGCGGCGAAGGGCAAGGCCGCGAAGGCGGAAAAGGCCCAGAAGGCAAAAACCGCCAAGGGCAATTCCGCATACGGCGCGCAGCACATCGAGGTGCTGGAGGGTCTTGAGCCGGTCCGCCGCCGTCCCGGCATGTATGTCGGCGGCACCGACGAGCGCGCCCTCCACCATCTCTTTTCAGAAGTCATCGACAACTCCATGGACGAGGCGGTCGCGGGCCACGCGACGCTGATCGAAGTCGAGATGACGGACGACGGATACATCGCGATCTCCGACAATGGCCGCGGCATTCCGGTCGAGAAGCATCCCAAATTCAAGGACAAGTCCGCGCTCGAAGTCATCATGACCACGCTACATGCGGGCGGAAAATTCAGCCACGAAGTCTATGAGACTTCCGGCGGCCTGCACGGCGTCGGCGTCTCGGTCGCGAACGCTCTCTCCGAACATCTCGACGTCGAAGTCGCGCGCTCGGGCGAACTCTGGAAGCAGAGCTACAAGCGCGGCGTGCCCACCGGCCCCGTGAAGAAAACCGGCAAGGCGCCGAAGGATTTCAAGCGCGGCACCCGCATCCGCCTCAAGCCCGACGAGCAGATTTTCGGCAAGGGGGCCGCCTTCAGGCCCGAGCGCGTCTATCGCATGACCAAGGCGAAGGCGTATCTGTTCGGCGGCGTCGAGATCAAATGGTCCTGCGACAAGCCGCTGATCAAAGGCACCGACATTCCCGACAAGGATTCGTTCCACTTTGAAAACGGCCTGCGCGATTATCTTTCCCAGGAGATCAAGGGCAAGACGCAGGTTCACGCCGATATCTTCGCTGGCCGCTCGGAGAAAAAAGGCCTTGGCGCCGCCGAGTGGGCGGTCTCCTGGATCGCCGACGACGACGGGTTTCTCAATTCCTACACCAACACGATTCCGACGCCCGAAGGCGGCACCCACGAAGCGGGCCTTCGCAACGCGCTCACCCGCGGCCTGCGCGACCACGCCGACCGTGTCGGCAACAAGCGCGCCTCCATCATCACCGCCGACGACGTGATGGTCGGCTGCACCGCGATGCTGTCGGTGTTCATCCGCGATCCGGAATTCGTCGGCCAGACCAAGGATCGTCTTGCGACAGGGGACGCGCAAAAACTGGTCGAGGTCGTCGTGCGCGATGCCTTCGACCACTGGCTCGCGGGCAACCAGTTGCAGGCGAACCGGCTGCTCGACTGGGTGGTGGAGCGCGGCGAGGAGCGGTTGCGCCGCCGCGCGGAGAAAGACATCCAGCGCAAATCCGCCGTCCGGAAATTACGTCTTCCCGGCAAGCTTGCCGACTGCTCCGACGCGGCTTCGCAGGGTTCCGAAATTTTCATCGTGGAAGGCGACAGCGCCGGCGGCTCCGCCAAGCAGGCGCGCGACCGCCGCTCGCAGGCGGTCCTCCCGCTGCGCGGAAAAATCCTCAACGTCGCCAATGCCGGCCGCGACAAGGTCTCGCAAAACCAGCAGCTCGCCGACCTGATGCAGGCGCTCGGCTGCGGCAGCGGCACGCATTACAAGGACGATGCACTGCGCTACGAGAAGGTCATCATCATGTGCGACGCCGACGTGGACGGCGCGCATATCGCATCATTGCTGATTACTTTTTTCTACCGCGAGATGCCGAAGCTGATCGAGAACAAACACTTGTATTTGGCCGTGCCGCCGCTCTACCGGCTCACCTACGGCGGCACCACGGTCTATGCGCGCGACGACAAGCATCGTGAACAATTATTGAAAACCGTGTTCAAGGGAAAAACGAACATAGACGTCGGCCGCTTCAAGGGGCTCGGCGAAATGCTGCCCTCGCAGTTGAAGGACACGATGAACATCCACACCCGCACCTTGCAGCGCGTGACCGTGCGCGACGCCATGAAGGCGGCGACCACGAAATCCGTGGAGCGGCTGATGGGAAATAAACCCGAGGCGCGCTTTCAGTTTATTTCGGAGAATGCGGAGTTCGCGGAGGGGTTGGATATTTAGTTCGGTTAGCATGGGCGACAGAAAACGGCGACGTCAGAATTTTTTTAGCGAACATCCAACTTGTTGTTTTTGTGGGGGTGGCGAACCTGCTGTTGAGGAAGATCACCAGCCACCAAGAGCAACGTTCGATGGTCGTCAGTGGCCGGAGGGATATAACTTTCCGTCTTGTCGTGGATGTAACGACGCTACACGCGCAGACGAGCATATCTTGGCTTTTCTGAGCCGAATGAAGCATCACAACGATGAACTAAACGCAACTCAAGAAACTGATATTAAACGAAGCATGGATGGAATCAGCAGAAACTTTCCCGGCCTTCTTCCTTCACTTGTCGCGTCGACTAGAGACGTAAGAAATTTTCTCAAAAAATTTGGACAGCCAAAAGCACCGGGTGCTTTTCTTTCAGACGTACCCATCATGTCGCTAAAGAATCCAATTTTACATGCCGCTGTTCATCGTTGTGCGGCCAAATTATTTTGTGCGCTCCATTATCTACACACGCACACCATCGTCCCGAGAGAGGCAGTAATTCACACTCGATGGTATTCGAACGCACAGATTTATGATGGGACGTTGCCTGCGGATGTATTGGCGAAATTTCCTAATGGAACCGACCTAAGACGCGGAAAAAACCAGCTAATCGACCAATTCGCTTATCGATATATGATTTTGTCTGATGGAAGCGCGTTCATTTGTCGATTTAGAGATTCATTCGCCCTCTTAGGGATGGTAATTTTGCAACCAAAAGAACAGGATTTATCGACTGATATTGAAGCGATATCGATTGGCCGGCCATTCGCTTGGCCCAATTGACTCGCTATACTCGGACCGTGATCGCATTGCTCATCTGTTGTTATTCCGTCATGGCCGGGCTTGTCCCGGCCATCCACGTTTTTCACGCAATCTCTTCAAATATAGCGGCCATGCTGCGTGATCTTTGCATCGATTTCCGCTTTTAGTTCGGGGAATTTGGCGCAGGCTTTGTCAATCAGCGCAACATTTACCGCGTCGACCGCTCCGGCAATCGCCAGCGCATAATCCTGATATTCCTCTGGCTCCAGTTTTGCCTGGAGCATTTGCATCAAATCAACAAGCTCGCGCCCGCATTGAAAGGCAACTCGAATCGTATGGCGCGCAAGATCGATATGCATTTTTGGCTCCTAGCGTTGTCCTGCCATGCAGGCAGCCATACATCTGTGAAAGTCATACTTGTTTATATCGCTCCAACGGGGAGTGATAGGACGTTCAAGCAAGCGCGAGCAGATAGTCAAGCAGCGCTGATAAGTAAGGCTGCTTCCAGCAAGGATTAAACGCTGCGCGAATTCAATAATCGATTCCGGGTCGTCGGCATTTTCAAGTGCCGGAACCGCGCTTGTTGCGCCTGCGCCGCTGGTCCACTGTCCGCCATCAGGATTTCCAGCCGGTACGCGAGGCTGATTAGCGTCAAATTTGACGGCGTCCAACAGCCGCTTCAACTTGGATTGGACTTCTGCTGCATCAGTGGCGGATCTTAACCGTAACAATTTTATCAATACATCACTTCCTGTTGGCATGCCTTTCCTCTCTTGATATAGGAATTATTCCCTATAGGATTATTTTCTTATTTTCAAGTCCAAAAACGGCCTGTAGTCCTTTATGTTACAAAACATAAAAATTTCAGTGTCTTACTCACCCTTATCCCCGCTCCCAAAACCTCCCTTAAACTCGCATCCATTCCTGCTCACCGGGGACGCACTCATGAGGCGTCGTGCGTGTGGGGCGGGAGGTGGCGCCTCCGTGTGTGTTTCGCAAACACATGCCGGGGCGGTTCGGGGCTCCGCCCGGCGGCATTACGCCCGCCTGCCAGGAGCATGGCTGACGGAGAGAGGTTTCCGCCTCTCACACGAAAAGCGCGGCCCGGGCCGTAAGGAAGACGCCGCGATGGAGCGCCGGAAGGCGAACGGACTCTTCGCAAGAGTCCGAAAACGGAAGACCATGCGCCTTTCGGCGCTCCGTCTCCCCACCCCATAGACGCGGAGCGCGAACCGCTCGCGCGAACGACAGGCTGTATGAAAATCGAATCCTGAGCGCAAAAGAACGCCGCTCCCGCGCGGGCAGCGTATCCGCTACCCTCGATCACCCAGCACCCGGAGACCCCCCATGCCCGCATCGATGCATCGGATCGACGAAGAAGAACTGAAGGTTCTCGAAGACCTGCATCGCAAGCGCCGCGGTCTTCGCAGCAAGAAGGCGATGCTGGTGCCGCCGATGACGGTCGGCCAGCGCGTCTCCGACCGCGTCGCGGCGGTCGTCGGCTCGTGGCGCTTCATCATCATCCAGAGCGCGCTGCTGACGCTCTGGCTCGCGCTGAACATCACCGCATGGATGCAGCACTGGGATCCCTACCCGTTCATCCTGCTTAATCTGATGCTGTCGTTTCAGGCGGCCTACACCGCACCCATCATCATGATGAGCCAGAACCGGCAGGCCGACATCGACCGCGCGGCGGCCGGCAACGATTACGAAGTGAATCTGAAGTCTGAACTGGAAATCGAGCTGCTGCATCAGAAAATCGATCTCTTGCGCGAGCAGGAGATCACGAAGCTGATCGAGCTGGTCGGACGGCTGGAAGAGAAACTGGCGCGATGAATGAACAATGCGGCCGCTGCTGCACGCCCCACAAAATCAAAAACCCCCTCCCGGTTTTCACGGAAGAGGGCTTCCAAATACTCCGTCTGCATTTTCGCGCGGGTGCCCTTTCGGACTTCTCACGCAACCTGCCAGTTCATCCGTGGTCAGGCGAAAATCGCAGCGGAGCAAGACGGCGGCAAGTTTCTCTCGGAAGAAAAAATTGCCGCCGAAATTTTTCGCTTACGAAGCGGCCTGCAAGTTCTCGGCCGAGTCCTTGCCATTCTTCGGGCTGCGAACAACCTCGAAAGAAATCTTCTGGCCTTCGTTCAGGCTGTACATGCCCGCGCGTTCGACGGCGCTGATATGGACGAACACGTCCTTACCGCCGTCATCCGGCTGGATGAAGCCAAAGCCTTTTTGCGAATTGAACCACTTCACGGTTCCGCTAGCCATCTTGTCGTTCCTATATGTACGTGCCAACCGGATTGCGCGGCGCGCAAACTCGGGCACAAACATCGATGTTTTGGAGAGAGGTCGTCAGCTGCGTGGGCCGGAGCGCACAAGGCCAAGTCATTCGGCCGAAACTCGATTGCAACCACATAGTGATGATTTGCGTCTTTTGCAAGGCCGGCGCGAAAACCCCGTCCGGCCTTGCAATAGCAGCGTTAATTTGCGTCTAGAACTCGCCCTTCATTTCAACAGGCTTTCGATGGGTATCGACCTGGTAGTATTTCGACCAGGCATTCGAGAGCGCGAAAAACGCGGGCTTGCCCATCATGCCGCCCAGGCGGCTCGGCAGGCCAAAAGGCCGGCGGTTTGAAAAATACGGATAGTATTGTTTGTAGTCCTCGTCCGCTTCGCCCAGGATATTCCGGGCGGCGAAACTTCCGGAGAACGCAGCCCACGCAAGCCCCACGCAGCCGAGGATGAACTGCATGTGCGGATGACTTGGCGGCTTGACGACGAGCGGAAGCAGGTCTCGCGTGGTGTCGATGAGGCCGGGCCAATACTGAATGAACGTCAAATCCTTCAAGGCGGGGAAATGTCCCTTGAATTCCTTGATGACCTTTTTGATGACGCGGTGATGGTTGTTGGCGCCGCCTCTGGGATAGGTGGACAGGACAGTGCCTCCGCCCAGCAGGAGCCGCTGGTCCGCCGTCAGCCTGAAATAGGAATAGACGAGCTTGGAGTCCCAGCAGAGCATCTGTTCACCGCTCGGAAACAGCTCGCGGCATTCCTTGTCGGTCAAAGGTTCGGTGACGCTCAGGAATGTCTGGACATGGCTGACTTCGCTGGCGAGCGGGCTGATCGAGGGGCTGAGCTTGTCCACGGCGATGATGATGTGGTTCGCGGTGACACTGCCGCCATGCGTATAGACGGTGTGATCTTCCAGCCGTACCATCGCGGTACTCTCGAAAACCTGCATGCCGTGGCCGATGCAGACGTCCTTCAATCCCTGCAAACAGGCCAGCGGATTGACGCCATACGTTCCGGGATAACGAATACCGGCGGTGTAGCCCTCGGCGCCGAGAATGGTTTTCAGTCCGGTCTCGTCATAAACCTTCTGATCGGTGAACCCCGCCCCCTCCCGGATTTCCCGTTCGGATTCCACCCCTTCCAGCCCGCCCTTGCCGAGACCGAGGAAGAGGGAGTCCATCTCGCGCAGTCCGCATTCGATGTTGTTCTTCTTGACGGCCTTCACGATGCGATCAATTCCGCGCGTCGGTATATCCCAGATTTTCCGGGCCTCTTCCGTTCCAAACCTGCGGCCGAGTTCGTGCAGTTCCAGCTCGCTGTCGGGCGAAAGAAACCCGGCGCTGCGGCCGGAAGAACTTCCGCCGACAATATTCTTCTCGATCAGGACCACGCTCAGCCCCTTGCCGAGGAATTCAGCCGCCGCGCTGAGACCGCTGAAGCCTCCGCCCACGATTACGACATCGCACTTGATGTCCTTGTTGAGCGGCGGGCAATGGGTGTGTTTCCTGACCAGCAGGGTCGTGAACCACCAGTTTTGGTTGATCATGTTTTGGCTGGCCATTGGAAATATCCCTGAAACGAGCGCCGAACGAAGTTTTGCTCAAGCGAGCACAACTCCCTCACACCCGAAGTTGGTCTCCCGGTATTTGCGCGTGTTATTTTGGAAACGTGGCCTTCGCGCTGTAGCTGAAAAGTGCCCGCAGCTTGTCCCAGAAATCGCCGCCGAGGATGAACAGGCTGACGAGGAACATGCCGTCGGCCACCAGGCTCCACGCGATCTTGTTGGCGCTCCAGTCGATCACAAGGCCGGGCAGATAGTTGACGATCTGGTCGAAGCCGAAGGCGACTATGAGAAGGATAATCCCAAAGCGATAGCGGCCTGGGCTCACGGTCTGCGCGGGCTTCATGTATCCGGTGACGAGTTCTTTCAGATAATTGAATCCCGGCTTGCCCATCACTGCGACGGCGGCGAATTTGGAAAGCAGCGGCGTCACCGCGAGAATGCCGCTGATCGTCGTCTTCACCGGCACCGAGAGCGCGGACTTCGTCACCACCGGAATGAATGCGAGTGCCGCGTAACCAAGAACGATCAGCCCCACGCCAATGCCGAAACGCAAGCCGAGCGCGCCGGCTTCCGATTTACCCTTGCTTGCCATGATAAATTTCTCCCCGAAAAATCCCGTCCGGGTCAGGCTAGCACGGCCAAAAGTTTCAGCCTATCGTCCTGTCGCACGGCGGACATTGAATTCGGGGGAATGTCATGGCGGATAAAAAAGAAGCGGCGGATCAAGCGGCTAATCCGGTACGGCGCATTACACTGATCGTGATCGCGATTGCCGCGTTGCTGTTTCTCTACGGCATGATTTCCGACCGTTTCACGCCCCACACTTCGCAGGCAGTCGTGCAGGGATATCTCGTCCGCATCGCGCCGGAAGTCGGCGGGCGCGTAATCGAAGTTCCGGTCAGCACCGACCAGAAAATCGAACCGGGAGCGGTTTTATTCCGCATCGATCCGGAGCAGTACCAGCTCGCCGTTCGCCGCGCCGAGGCGCAGCTCGCGGCGGCGGGACAATCGATCGGGGCGAACACGGCGGGGGTCGCCTCCGCACAAGCGAAGCTCGCCGACGCCATGGCAAAACGCGAAAACGCGCGCGACCAAACCTCGCGCGATTTCGAGCTGGTGAAAAAAGGCATCTATGCCGAAGCGCGCGGGGTCAAAGCCAAAGCGCAGCTTGAATCGGCGGAAGCCGGAGTTTCACAAGCCGAAGCCGAAGTGGAAAAAGCGCGCCAGACGCTCGGTCCGAAGGGCAGCGACAATCCGCAAATCCGCGAGGCGATGGTCGCGTTGCAGCAGGCCAATCTCGATCTCGCGCGCACGAATGTGCTGGCGCCGACCGAAGGCGGCGTCACCAATCTCAGCCTCACCACCGGCCAGTTCCTGGGCAAGGGCGAGGCCGCCATGACCTATATCGACATCCGCGAGGTCTGGGTCGACGCGGCCTTCCGCGAAAATAGTTTAGAGCATATCGGCGTCGGCGACGCCGCCGACATCGCGCTCGACGTGCTGCCGGGCCGGGTGTTCAAGGGCAAGGTGAAGTCGGTCGGTTATGGCGTCTCCAACCGCGATGTAAATCAGCGCACCGGCCTGCCAAAAATCGACAACCAGCGCGACTGGATCCGATCGCCGCAGCCGTTTCCGGTGCGGATCGAATTCGACATGGAAGGATTTCCGAAGGGCGTGCGCTACGGCTCGCAGGCCAATGTCACCGTCTATTCGAGCGGTAGCTACGTCCTGAACGCGGTCGCATGGATCAAGATGCGGTTTGTGTCGATCCTCAGCTATGTCCAGTGAAGCGATAGCCCTGGAAAGCGAAATGCCGAGCGCCGCCCGCCAGATGGCGTTGCGGCTTGCCTTCGGCGTCACCGGCTGTTTCGCACTCGTGGAGGCATTGGGTTGGGACGCCACCTTCATCGCGCCGATGCTCGCCGCGCAGATGCTCGTAAAGCTGCCGAAGCCCCCTGCTCTGAAACAAGCCGTCGGCCTGATCGCACTGTTCGCGCTCTCGACTTACGGAGTGTTGCTGATCGCGCTCGCATTTATCAGTAACCCCGCCGTGCTGATCCTGGTGCTCGGCCTGATCCTGCTGCATTCATTCCATGCGCATTTTCGTGGCGCGCCCGAAATTACTACCCTGCTCGTTCAGATTTCCACGCTATCGATTCCGATCCTCGCGGTGATTTCGCCCGAGACCGCGCTCGCCTTCGCTTCGACGCTGACGCTGGCGGGCATCGTCGCGGTCATCACCGTGTTCGTCGCGCACGCGCTGTTTCCCGCGCCGGAAAGCGAAACCGGCGAAGCGGCCGCAAAAATTTCCCCCACGCCCCAATGGGCCGCGCGGCAGGCGATCCTGAACACGCTGATCATTATGCTTCCGCTGGTCTGGTTCCTGCTCGACTCGGCTCAGACAGCCGACATGGCGATCGTGATGCTCATCACAATCGTATCGATCCTGCGGCAGGCCAGCGCCCGGCAAGGGCAGATCGCGGCGATCGGATTGGGGCTCGGAAATCTGATCGGCGGGCTCGCGTCAGTCGCGGTTTACGGCCTCGTTTCGATGAACGGCACCTTTGGTTTTTTCACCGTGGCCCTTCTCGCTGCGAGCTTGATCTTTGCGGGACTGATCGTCAGCTCCGGTGAGCGGGCACCTTTGTTCGCCATCGCCTTCGCGACTTTTATCCTGCTGTTGGGGATCGGGATTACACCCCTGCCCGGCGGCAGCGGTGAAGCGTTTGCGAGCCGCGTGGTGAATGTCCTGCTCGCCGCCGCCTATGCGGTTGGCGCTTCGTCGCTTATCGCGCGCTTTGCAAAAAACTAGCGGCGGCGGATTTTCCGCTTCTTACGCGCTTTGCGCTTGCGCGCAGTCCGCCGTTCTTCGGCCCGCATCCTGATGCAACTCGCGCAAAGGCATTTCTTCCGCCCGCCGAGCCAGTTCACCAGATAGTCCCGGCCATAGTGGTAGGCGATCTCCTCGCCCTGCTTGATGTTCCGGGTGGCGCGAATGAAGATTTGCTGCTTGCGTGTATCGGACTCGGAATTCGGACGGCAGGAATGGTTCACATAGCGGCCGAGATTTTTCCGCGGGGCACCATCGATGGTCCAGCGTTTGTTGATTTCATACAGATAGCGGTTGTGGTCCTGTAGCCCCTCGGTGTCCTTCGTGCGCAACAGCCTGCCGGTGTAGAACACGACCACCGCACCCTTCTTGATGGGTTTGACGGCGAACAGTCCAAGACCGGTGCGGGAACGGCCGACGCGGACATGGCTGCGCGGCAAAGCCTTCAGAACTTTCATTGCATTGAACTATCGTGTGATGCGCCGCCGCGTCGAGACTCTGGATAAAGGAATCTTTGGAAAAAGTGTCGCGCCAATCCGCGATCCCGCCGTGCTAGAGTCGAATCATGTCCGTACTGCTCTCCAAACTCAAAGTCGGCATGAAGGGTTCCGCCGAAATCACCGTCGGCGACGAGCACACGGCTCCGCGCGTCGGGAGCGGTCTGGTGCGGGTGCTGGCGACGCCGGTCATGATAAATCTGTTCGAGGCGGCGGCTCTCGACGCCGCCGAGGCGCATCTGCCGGAAGGCCATCAGAGCCTCGGCACCCTCCTCGATGTCACGCACATCGCGGCCACCCCGGTCGGCATGAAGGTCCGGGCCACCGCCGAGGTGATCGGCATGGAAGGCCGCAACATACGCTTCAAGGTCGAAGCCCACGATGAGAAGGATCTCATCGGCGAAGGCTGGCATGACCGGGTGGTGGTGAATGTCGCCCGCTTCGACGAGCGGGTTCGCAAGAAATTGGCAAAATAAAACCCCCTCCCATTCGAGATGAGAGAGGGCATGGGTGCCTGCTGCGCCGCGCCGCCGGTACATCCGCGGCTGGCACGCTTCAGTCAGGCGAGCGCGGGAGTAAACCCCCGCGCTAACTTGGATTACATGGCCTTGAGATTCTCGGCCGCGTCCTTGCCGTTCTTCGGGCTGCGAACGACTTCGTAGGAAACCTTCTGCCCCTCGTTCAGGCTGTACAAGCCTGCACGTTCGACGGCGCTGATGTGCACGAATACATCCTTGCCGCCTTCATCCGGCTGAATGAAGCCGTAGCCTTTTTGCGAGTTGAACCACTTCACGGTCCCGGTAGCCATCTTGATAGTCCTCTTACTTGTGTCGATTAAGAGCAGCGCAGAACGCAGCCCCGGTGTCATCGAGTTTTGGATGAAGGTCGTCAGCGTATCCTGGTCTCAAGACCGCGGGGCCAAGTCGTTCGGCCGAAACTTCGATAGAGGCATAGGTACGGGCGAATTGGGCCGAATTCAAGGACCGGGCATTAACAAAGTCGCGAGAGCGCCCTTCGCAATCGCCATGGAAATCTGCTACTGTGAAATATGTCCCTGACTTTCTAAGGGCTTGGCCCGCTTCGCATCTGCGAGGCAAAACCGTGTTCTGAAGGGCGTTTTTTGGAGAGTGGCGTGAAGACGAACAAGTATGAGATCGGCGAAAATGTGCGTTTTACCGCGGGAGCAGTCAGCCGCCCGGGAGCTTCGAGTAGCTATACGGTGGTGCGCGTGCTGCCCTTCGAGGGCGACGAACAACATTATCGCATCAAGAATTCAAGCGAGAATTACGAGCGTGTTGCGCGCGAAAGCCAGCTCGATCCGGGCAACTGAAATCTGAAATTCCGGAATTTCCGAAAGCCCGTTCAGGCCTTCTCGCGCTTCGTGCCGGCGGAATCCGCCTCCGGTGAGAGCGGCGCCACGTCATCAAGCGTCACCGTCTCCTCGGCGGGGCCGACCGCTGTATCGGGCTGCGCAGCAGTGGAAAGCTGCCCCGGCTTCTTCGGCTTCACGACAGCATATTTCTCGCCATTGACGAAGCTGAAGAGATTGCGGCCCTTAGATTTGGCGCGATAGAGCGCCTTGTCGGCGTTGCGCAGCAGTTCGGCGGCGTCCATGCCGTCGCGCGGCGCCAGCGCAATCCCGATGCTGGTGCCGACCATCACTTCATTGCCGTTGATCGAGCAAGGCATGCCGGTCGCGGCCTTTATCCGCTCCGCCAGCACAACCGCCTGCGCCTCCTCGATCGTTTCTTCCTGCACGATCACGAACTCATCGCCGCCGATGCGGGCGACGGTGTCCACTTCGCGCACGCATTTGCCGAGACGCTGCGCAACTTCTTTCAAGAGCAGATCGCCCGCCGCGTGGCCGAAGGTGTCGTTCACCTTCTTGAAGCCGTCGAGATCAAGGCAGAACAGCGCGAAGCCGCCCTTCTGCCGCTTCATGCGGGCAAGCGCCTGTTCGAGCCGGTCATTCAGCAGCACGCGGTTCGGCAGGTTGGTGAGATTGTCATGATGCGCCATATGCGCGATCTGGGATTCGATGCGCTTGCGCTCGGTGATATCGGTGAAGGTGCGCACCACGCTGCCGTCTTCCAGCTTGTGCGAGGCTACTTCCAGCACCATTCCATTCGGACGCACGCGTTCATAAAGCGGCACCGCCTCCGAACTGATGCCGCAGCGGACCATCTTGCGAACGCGCGGATCGAGATCTTCCCCGTCGGGGCCGAATTCGCCGCGCTCCCACATAAGTTCGAGAATCTCGGAGAGCTTGGTGCGCGGCGCCAGGAACCGTTCCGGCAGGTCCAGCAATTCTGTCACGCGCCGGTTGATGACAGCCACGTTGCCTTCGGGATCGATCATCATGATCCCCTGATTGATGTTCTCGAGCGTAATGCCAAGCACGCGGGATTTTTCGCTCGCCACCGCCTCACTCGCGCGCAAGGCAGCACGAAAACGATCGAGATTTTTCTGACGCTGCACGCCCATCCACATCACATACAGAATGAGCAAGGTCAGCGCGGTTCCCACCACGCCAAACATGATCTGGTTGCGGTGGTAGGTGGCGAACATCTCGTCGATGCTCACGCCGACGACGATCATGAGCGGCACTTCTTTGAAGAGGCGATAGGAAATCAGCCGCTTCACGCCGTCGTATGCGCCGCTGGCCATATAGGTATCGATCGGGCGCTGGGTCGCTTTGGAAAACAGCGGCGCGCCGGCTAGCGAACGTCCTAGATTCTTTCCATCGACTCCGGTCGTGGCGCGGATGATCCCGTCCATGCCAAACAGCGTGACCGAACCGTCCTTGCCCAGATTCACGGCATTGAACACGCGCACCCAATAGAACGGATCGATGGAGCCGACGACGACGCCGAGCAGCTTGCCATCATCGTCGCGGATCGCGCGCGACAGCTGGATCGACCATTTGCCGGACATGCGTCCGACCACCGGTTTGCTGATGAACAGTTCGTCCCGCGTATGGCCGAGATGAACCCGGTAATGTTCGCGGTCGCTCAGGTCTTGCGGCTTCAGAATTGGACCAAGGCTCGATGCGGTCAGAAAACCGTTTGCGTCGATGAAGGAAATCTGTAATTCGACCTCACGGCGGGCCTGCGTCTCATTAGCCCAGCGCGTCAGATCCGTCTCAAAAGTTCTGTTGGTCCAGGATGAGCGCAGGAAAATCAGGCTGCGGTCGATGTTCTGGATGTTGCGCGTGAGATTCTCCTCAAGCACGCGCGCCAGATTGCTCGTTTCCTGGGTGTTGTTCTGAATCGTGCGCTGACGTTCGGAGTTCAACTGGAACGCCACACCGGTCCAGATCATTACGATCATGGCCGCGCCAAGCATCGTCACCGGCTGCGCCGAGGCGCCCAGCCAAGATAATACTTTTTTAGTGATACGGCGCATGCATTCCGTTCAGGTTGGAAGACTCCCGCGCCCGCAATACCAAAGCCAGCTTGAGTGAGCGTTAATAGGCCTCTCCTATCGCAGGTTGCGCTGCGGCGAGAATTGACGGTTTTCAGTGCAAACGCCCCCATTATTGCCTCCACGCCAAAGGACGGCGGAGCTGAAGCAGGGGCTGTTGCTGCTTTCATCGTTAACGGAGGCTTTGCATAAACAGCCCCGACCGAAGAAAAGCCGCTGATTCAGCCCTCAAAAAACTTCAGAAACGATTTCGTCACGGCTTCGGGCTGCTCCAGCGGCGAGAGATGACCGGAGCCGGCGATGACTTCCAGCCGCGCGCCGGCGATTCCACTGGCAATCTCCTGCGCAAACGGCAGCGGCGTCAGGCAATCGCCCTCGCCCACCATCACCAGCACTGGCCGTGTAACCGAGGGAAGCACCGGACGCGCATCGGCGCGGGAAATCAACGCGCGCTGCTGCCGGACAAAGGCTTCCGGACCCGTATCCGCTCCCATATCGTCCACAATCTTGCGAAGTGCTACGTCTCCCTTGCGGTCCTCATGCACCAGTAACGGCCAGAGCACGTCGTTCACTTCGGAAAATTTTCCGCTCTGGGTCAGCGCGATCAGCTTTTTCCGCCGCTCGGTATGTTCGGGCAGGTCCGCGCGCGACGATGTGTCGAGCAGCGCCAGCTTGCCGATGCGCGGCTGGGCGGTACGCAGCATTTCAAAAGCGATGTAGCCGCCCATCGAGAGCCCGATGAGGTGAAACCGGGGCGGGGCGGCTTCGAGAATGCGCGCCGTCATCGCTGAAATCGTTTCATCGCGTGTGTGATCCCCGACGCTGACGGTGCCGAGCCTGGAGAGCGCCGGTATTTGATGCTGATAAAGCCGCTTCGAACAGTTCAGACCCGGAATTAACAAAAATGGTAATTGATCGGCCATGTTCACCTTGCTTAAGCCTTGCGCGGATTAAGCGCATGTTATGCGCCCTTAAAGCATTGACTTCGCCGCCTTTACTCCTATGTTCCACGCGTCGGCGAAGCAAATGATTTGCATGCCCCAACGCCGGCCTGAGTAGGCTTGCGATCCGCGCGAGCGACGGGGGTAACGCTGACCCGCACTGAGCGAATTTCAAAATCAGTGCGCAACAACGGAACTGCATGTCATTCGATAAACTTGGTCTGAGCGCCAAAGTGCTCAAAGCCGTCGGGGATTCCGGCTACACTGATCCCACTCCCATTCAGGAACAGGCGATCCCACAGGTTCTCGCACGCCGAGACGTGCTCGGAATCGCGCAGACCGGCACCGGAAAGACCGCCGCTTTCACGCTCCCGATGCTCACGATGCTTGAGCAGGGCCGCGCGCGGGCGCGTATGCCACGCACGCTGGTGCTGGAACCGACGCGCGAACTCGCCGCCCAGGTCGAGGAAAGCTTCGTCAAATACGGCAAGAACCATAAACTCAACGTCGCCCTCCTCATTGGCGGCGTTTCTTTTGACGATCAGGATACGAAACTCACGCGCGGCGTGGACGTTTTGATCGCGACCCCGGGCCGCCTGCTCGACCATTTCGAGCGCGGACGGCTCCTCCTCTCCGGGGTCGAATTGCTGGTCATCGACGAGGCCGATCGTATGCTGGACATGGGCTTCATCCCCGACATCGAGCGTATCGTGAAGCTCGTCCCGTTCACCCGGCAGACCCTTTTCTTCTCCGCGACCATGCCGCCGGAAATCACCCGCCTCTCAAGCGCGTTTCTGTCGAACCCGGCGCGGATTGAAGTCTCCAAACCCGCCTCGTCGAGCGTCAACATCGCTCAATCAGTGATTTCTTCGCGATCCGATCCGAAGGCCAAGCGCGAAGTGCTGCGTTCGCTCATCCGCTCGGAAGATCTCAAGAACGGCATCATCTTCTGCAACCGCAAAACAGAAGTGGCCACCCTGCACCGCTCGCTGGTCAAACACGGCTTTTCGGCCATCGCGCTGCACGGCGACATGGATCAGCGCTCGCGCATGAACGCGCTTGAATCGTTCCGCAAGGGCGAAGTGGCCCTCCTGATCGCCAGCGACGTCGCCGCGCGCGGCCTCGACATTCCGGAAGTGAGCCACGTATTCAATTTCGACGTGCCGCATCACCCGGAAGACTATGTCCACCGCATCGGCCGCACCGGACGCGCGGGCCACAGCGGCACCGCCATCACGATCAGCTCAAGCTCGGATTCCAAGTCGCTCGCCGCGATTGAAAAGCTGACCGGCCAGAAGATCCCCGCGCGCGAAAACAGCACGCCTATCGCACCGGAGGAGCCGCACAACCAGGACTTGCGGCCCCGGGCTCCCCGCGAACGCAATAAACCGCGCCGGGGCGGTAAAAGTGTTACAGACAGACCGGCGCACAACCCAAAACCCGCTCCAGTGCGCCCCGAACAGCCGGATAGCGGCTCTACCTCGCATCTTCCGGCCTTTTTGCTGCGTCCAGTGCCCGCCAAAGCCGAGTAAATACAACCGGCGAATACGTAATTTTAATCTGGGTAAAAGAGGGGTGGTTTACCCCTCATTCATAGGCATTTCTTACAGTCCCGACATGGTTGGGATGGATTCGGCCCCAGAAGGGGAGCGGCTGTTGTTGGCGCTCGTAGTTATTCGATGAACGATCAAGACGAGCTTTCACGCACGCTCGGCTATGCCGACACAGCGATGGGCCAGATTCGCGCCTTGAAGCAGGCCGCGACGCCGCGCAATTTTGAAATCTGGTACACCTACGCGACCGGACACAATCAGGCACTCAATCAGTCCATCAACGAGACGCTCGTGCGCGCGGGTACGCTCGCCGAAAGCGATCTCTCGGCCATTTACGACAAGCATCTGTCGCCGATCCGCTTCAGCGAGAAGATCGACGAGGTGGGCACCCAGATCGTCGGCGAGATCGAGCAGGTCATGTCGATGATCGATGCCGCCATCGGATCGAGCAGCGAATTCTCCGAATCCCTCGCCGGCGTGCAGGAACAGTTCAATTCGAGCGCCGACCGCGAACAGCTTCGCCTGATAGTCGAGACGCTGGTGCGCGCGACCAAGGAAGTCGAAGGCGCCAACCAATCGCTGCAAAAACGCCTGGTGGATTCCCGTCAGGAAATC
The DNA here is from genome assembly GCA_964620215.1 of uncultured Hyphomicrobiales bacterium. Classification (GTDB taxonomy): domain Bacteria; phylum Pseudomonadota; class Alphaproteobacteria; order Rhizobiales; family Xanthobacteraceae; genus JAUSIF01. The sequence goes on along the minus strand of CAZUJE010000017.1, from coordinate 5,496 downwards.
AGCACGCTCCAGGAAAATCTCGAGGTCGTGCGAACGGAGTCGCTCACCGATCCGCTCACGACGCTCTCGAACCGCAAGTTCTTCGAGGACTCGATCGCGCGCATGATCGAGGAATGCAAGACGAAGGACATGCCGCTCTCGATGATCCTCACCGACATCGATCATTTCAAGAAATTCAACGACACCTATGGCCATTTGACCGGCGACCAGGTGCTGCGCCTCGTCGCGATGGCGATGAAAAACAATGTGAAGGGCCAGGACGTGGCCGCGCGCTACGGCGGCGAGGAGTTCGTCGTGTTGTTGCCGAAGACCGCCTTGACGGCTGCGGTTACGGTCGCAGACCACATCCGCCGCGCGGTGATGGGCAAGGAATTGATGCGCCGTTCCACCGGCGAGACGCTCGGCCGCGTCACCATCTCGCTGGGGGTCGCCACCTGGCACAAGGGCGATACGGTCGCTTCATTGCTGGAACGGGCCGACAATTGCCTCTATGCGGCGAAGCACGCAGGCCGCAATTGCGTCGTCGCCGAGACCGCGCTCGACAACGAAGGCGAAGCCAAGGTCGCCTGAGCTACCGCTTCTTCTTTTTCGCTGAAATTTTCCGCCGCGGCGCTTTCGCGGCGGCTGATCTTTGCGCGGCCTTGAATGCAGCCCGCGCCCACCTCGCCAGTTCGTCGGTATCGTCGAAGAGCCGCTCCGGCATCTTCCAGTACGACATCACGAGCTTTTTCTTGCCCTTGCCGTAGCTGAACGGCCGCATGTTCTCGGCCTCGAAGGCCGGGACCGTTTCGCTGTCAGCCTTGAGGTAAAGTTCGCCGTCCGCGATCAGCGCTATCATCAGCCCCTCGCGGAAAATGCCGGCGCCGCCGAACATGCGGCGCACGGAAACGGAGCCTAGCCCCGCGAAAATTTCCTTCAGATATTCTGGATCGTCGAGCGACAAGGCCCGCTCAGGCGCGGCCTTCGGCGGCTTCGATCTTGGCCGGCTTCAGCGTCACGGATTCACCGCAGCCGCAGGCGTCGGTCTGGTTCGGATTACGGAACACGAAGCGGGCGGAGAGCTTGTCCACCGTGTAGTCCATCTCGGTGCCGAACACGAACAGCATGGCCTTCGGGTCCACGAGTACTTTCACGCCGTTGGACTCGACCACCTCGTCGCCCGGTGCGGCGGTTTCGGCGAGGTCCATGACATAGGTCATGCCGGCACAGCCGCCCTTGCTGATGCCGAGCCGCACGCCAGCCACCGGCTTTCCGGCATTCGCGATGATCTCGCGAACGCGCGCGGCAGCGGCGTCGGTGACGGTCAAAACCGAGGGTTTCGGGCGCATTTCGCTCATGGATGTATCCTAGCGAAATTCATATGGGAGCGCCACCCGCGGGCCGCAACCCGGCAATGCGTCCGCTCAGTTGCACTCGATCTTACTGGTTTGCAGCATCCAGAAGCTGTCGGCGTCGAGCGCCTTGCCGGTAGCGGTGAACTTCTTGCCCTTGGTGCAGGCGGCCGGAGCCTGACCATTGCCCCAGATTTGCTCGACGGCGCAGGTGCCGGAAGGCTTGCCGCTCGCCTTGATGACCCAGATCACGACATTGGGTTCGGGCCGGAATTGATCGACCGAGCCGATCGTGCCGGAAAGCGTCGCGGCCGTTCCGTCCTTGCAACGGGACTGGGCATTCGCATCATCGGATGGCAGCATCGCGTAAGCGAAAACGATGGTGAAAGCGGCGATCAGTTTGCGCATGTGAGAATCCATTCGAATCATTGATGAGAACAATCTAACAGCACGAGGTGTGCGGCGGAATCGTGTTCACCAAAGATTGAGGGCGAGCCTTGCCTCTTCCGACATGCGGCTCTGGTCCCATGGCGGATCGAAAGTGACATTCACTTTCACCGGGCCGACGCCCTGCACGGAACTGACGGCGTTTTCCACCATGCCGGGAAGTTCCACCGCCGCCGGGCAGTTCGGGGTCGTCAGCGTCATGTCCACGACGACGGCGCGGTCGTCGGCGATATCCACTTTGTAAATGAGGCCAAGCTCGTAGATGTCGACGGGGATTTCCGGGTCGTACACGCTCTTCAGCCCGGCGACGATATCGTCGGTCAGGCGCGCGAGTTCGTCCGCCGGAATTTTGGACTCGAAGGTCGGCTTGTTGCCGTTGGCCGGAGCCGTGGTGTTTTCTTCACTCATGCGAACATCTTTTGCGCCTTCAAGAGCGCCTCCGCAAGCAGGTCAACTTCCTGTTCCGTGTTATATAGCGCGAAAGACGCCCTGCATGTGGCGGTCGAACCAAACCGGTTCAACAGCGGCAGCGCGCAATGGGTTCCTGCCCGCACCGCCACGCCGGAACGGTCGATCACCGTGGCCACGTCATGCGGGTGCGCGCCCTTCATTTCGAAAGCCAGGATTGCACCCTTGTCGCGGGCATTGCCCATGATTTTGATGCTGTTGATGCGGGAAAGCCGGTCGGTCGCAAGTTTCAGCAGTTTATCTTCATGCGCCCTCACCCGCTCCTTGCCAAGGGAAGCGACGTAATCGATGGCAGCGGCAAGGCCGATGGCCGGGACAATCGCGGGCGTGCCGGCCTCGAATTTGTGCGGCGGCTCACCGTAAGTGACGACGCTCTCGCTTACTTCCCAGATCATCTCGCCGCCGCCGAGGAAAGGCGGCAACTCGTCCAGCCATTTCTTCTTGGCGTAGAGCGCGCCAATCCCGGACGGGCCATAAAGCTTGTGGCCAGTGAAAACATAGAAATCGCAATCCAGATCCTGCACGTCCACCGGCAGATGCACCGCCGCCTGGCTGCCGTCCACCAGCACCGGCACGTTATGCGCGTGCGCGATGCGGATCACTTCCTTCACCGGCACGATGGTGCCGAGCGCGTTCGACATCTGCGTGATGGCGACGATTTTGGTGCGCTTGGTAATGAGCTTCTCGAATTCCTCGATCAGGAAATTGCCGTCGTTGTCCACCGGCGCCCATTTGATGACGGCGCCTTTTCTCTCCCGGTGGAAATGCCACGGCACGATGTTGGAGTGATGCTCCAAAATCGAAAGGATGATCTCGTCGCCCTCGTTGATATGCGCAAGCCCGAACGACGCCGCGACCAGATTGATCGCCTCGGTGGCGTTGCGGGTAAAAATGATCTCGGCGGAGGACTGCGCGTTCAGAAATCTGGCGACCGTCTCGCGCGCGCCCTCATATCCCTCGGTCGCGGCGTTGGCGAGATAATGCAGGCCGCGATGCACATTGGCGTATTCGCTCTCATAGGCCTTGCGCATCCGGTCCAGCACGGCCTTCGGCTTCTGCGCGGACGCCGCGTTGTCGAGATAGACGAGCTTCTTGCCATAGACTTCCATCGACAGAATGGGGAAGTCTGCGCGCACCTTCTCCACGTCGTGGCCGTTTTTCACCGCGGGGTGCATGTTCATGTCAGCCTCGCCCGGCAAGCCACGCATTGGCGCGGCTCATCAGCGCGTCCCGCACCTGCTCGTTTTCAATATGCTCGATTGCATCGCCGACAAATGACTGGATCAGAAGCGTCTCCGCCTCCTTGCGCGGAATACCTCGTGCGCGAAGATAGAACAGCAAATTTTCATCGAGTGCGCCGACGGTCGCGCCGTGGCCGCACTGAACGTCGTCGGCGAAAATTTCCAGTTCCGGCTTGTTGTCCATTTCCGCGTCGTCGCCAAGCAAAAGCGCCGACGACATCATCTTGCCGTCGGTCTTCTGCGAATGCGGCCGGACGATAATCAGTCCCTGAAACACACCGTGGCTTTTGTCTTCCAGCACCGTCTTGAACAGTTGCCGCCCGACACAGCCGCCGGAAATATGGTCGGCAATCATCGTGTTGTCGGCGTGTTGCTTGCCGCGCAGGAGCATCGCGCCCTGCACTGAAAGCTCTGAATTCTTGCCCGTGAGATCGAAGAACATTTGGTGGCGGGAAACAGCGCCGCCGGTCGTCATCACGAAAGAGGAGAATTTCGCGTCTGTGCCGATGCGAACGCCGAGCGTCGAAAGAACGATGGCGGCATCGCCGCCCGCATTGTGGCGAACGTGATTCACCTGCGCCTTGTCGCCGACCTCGATCTCGACCAGCGCGTTGTCGAAATAGGCAACGCCGTCTGGCCCGTCCTGGGTTTCGATCACAGTGGCAGTGGCGCCATCCTCGACGACAACAAGCACGCGCGGAAAACTGGAATGCGCAACCTTGCCCGAATGATGAAAAAGCAGATGCAGTGGGCGCTCGAGCCTGGTGCCGGCTGGCACATGCAGCACAGTGATCTCGTTCATGAAGGCGGTGTTCAGCGCCACGGCCGCGTTGGACGCATAGTTACGTTCGCGGGCGAGCGCCTTGGACACGCTTGCAGGCAGCTTGTCACCGTTGCTCAGGGTATAGAGTTCAAAGCCTTCGGTCTTGACGGTGGAAAAGCCCACTCCATTCACGAACAGGAGACGGTGCGCGCTCGACAGTTCAATGCCGTTGCGCTGATCGTTCGCGTCCTTCACGTCCTTGCGTGTCGAGCCGTCCGCGGGCGGCGGCATGTCGCGCAGCAGTGCGCGCAGGTCGGTGTATTTCCATTCTTCGACGCGGCGCGATGGCAGACCCTTCGCCTTCAGGATTTCAAACGCAGCCATGCGCTGCTTCGCGATGTCCGCGCCGCCCCAATGCGACTGGCTCGAAGCAAAGCCGGGGAAACGCGAAATGATCGTTTCCTCGGCCGCCGTCCTGATGGGCTGGATTTCGTTCATCCCGCTCACGCGATCTCGTTTTCGATGCCTGCGTAACCGCGCTCTTCCAGTTCCTTGGCGAGATCGGGGCCGCCGGAACGGACGATCCTGCCCTTCGCCATGATGTGCACGATGTCGGGCACGATGTAGTCGAGCAGCCGCTGATAGTGCGTAATCACAACCATCGCGCGCTTCGGCGAGCGCAGCGCATTCACGCCGTCCGCGACCACTTTCAGCGCGTCAATGTCGAGGCCGGAGTCGGTCTCGTCCAGCACGCACAATTTCGGCTCGAGCAAAGCCATCTGCAAAATTTCGTTGCGCTTTTTCTCGCCGCCCGAAAAGCCGACATTGACCGCGCGCTTCAGCATTTCCTGATCGATGGCGAGGTCTTTGGCCTTCTCGCGCACCAGCCGCAGGAAGTCCGGCGTGGAAAGCTCCGCCTCGCCGCGCTGCTTGCGCACCGCGTTCACCGCCGTGCGCAGGAACGTCATCGTGGTGACGCCGGGAATTTCGATCGGATACTGGAATGCAAGGAAAAGTCCCTTGGCCGCGCGTTCTTCCGGCGGCAGCGCAAGCAGGTCTTCGCCTTCGAATTTCACGCCGCCTTCGGTGACCTCGTAGCCCTCCTTGCCCGCGAGCACATAGGACAGCGTCGATTTGCCGGAGCCGTTCGGCCCCATGATCGCGTGGACCTCGCCGGCTTTCACCTTCAGGTCAAAGCCCTGCAAGATTTTACGGTCGGCCACTTCGACGTGCAGGTTCTTCACTT
>CAZUJE010000016.1:0-32649 GCA_964620215.1 uncultured Hyphomicrobiales bacterium | reverse complement strand
TGTTCCGCCCCGATCATTTGCCGTTTCATGGCGAGCGACGAAGCAATCACGATGAGAGTGACGAAGCCGATGAACAATGTACAGACGGCGTTAATTTCCGGTGTCACGCCCAGTCTGACCTGGCTGTAAATCCGCATCGGCAATGTGGTTGCGCCGGGACCGGTGGTGAAATTTGCGATCACCAGATCATCGAGTGACAGGGTAAAAGCCAGCATCCAGCCCGCCGCGACAGCCGGCAGAATGATCGGCAGCGTCACGCTGAAAAAGGTGCGGAGCGGCGTGGCGCCAAGGTCCATCGCCGCCTCCTCAAGGCTGCGGTCGAAGGTAACGAGCCTCGATTGCACCACTACCGCTACGAAGCACATGGTGAAGCTCGTATGCGCCAGCATCACCGTCCAGTAGCCGCGGTTGAGATCGATGGCGACGAACAGAAGGAGCAGCGAAAGGCCGGTGATGACTTCGGGCATCACCAATGGCGCGTACAACATGCCCGCGAACAATGTGCGCGTGCGGAAGCGGCCGAGCCGCGTCAATGCCACCGCCGCCATCGTGCCGAGGACCGTTGCGAGCGTCGCCGAAACAAACGCAACGCGCAGCGTTACCCAGGCGGCATCGAGCAGCGCCTGATTCTGAAACAGCGTTGCGTACCAGCGCGTCGAAAAGCCGCCCCAGATCGTGACAAGGCGCGAGTCGTTAAAGGAATAAACGATCAGCAACAGGATCGGCAGATACAAAAAGGCAAACCCCGCAACGAGTGCTGTAATGCTGAAGGGGCCAAGACCTTTACGCATTATCTTGTTTCCAGATTGCGCACCTGAATGCGCTGATAAAACAAAATTGGAATCATCAGCACCGTCAGCAGCAGCACCGCGATGGCCGACGAAACCGTCCATGAACGATTGGAAGAAAATTCAGTCCAAAGTGTTTTGCCGATCATCAAGGTATCGGAGCCGCCCAGCAGATCGGGAATCACGAATTCACCCACGGCCGGAATGAAGCAAAGCAGGCAGCCCGCGATGATGCCGGATTTTGAGAGCGGCACCGTCACCTGCCAGAAACTTTTCCATGGCTTCGATCCGAGATCGGCGGCGGCTTCGAGCAGGGTATCATCCTGTCTTTCCAGCGCGGCATAGAGTGGCAGTACCATGAACGGCAGATAGGAATAGACGATGCCTAGAATGACGGCGGCGTTGGTGGCGAGAATTTCCAGCGGCTCGTCAATCATGCGAAGCGCGATCAGAGCCTGATTGAGCAGCCCATCGCGCGCGAGAATTCCCATCCATGCATAGACACGGATCAAAAACGACGTCCAGAACGGCAGGATCACAAGCATCAAAAGAAGTGGCCGCGCGCCTACAGGCGCGCGCGACATCGCATAGGCGATGGGATAGCCGATCAGGAGCAGGATCAGCGTGGAAAGCGCCGCGATCCATAGACTTTGCAGGTAGGAATCGAGATAGAGCGGATCGCCGAACACCAGCCGGTAATTTTCGAAATCGAATGCGCTGAAAACTTCGCGCAGACCCGCGATGCCTTTCGTGAAATCCAACACCGGCGTGTACGGCGGCTGCGCGATCACGTCGTCCGAGAGACTGATCTTGAAGACGATCAGGAACGGAATGAGAAAAAAGAAAGAGAGCCAAAGATAGGGGGCAAGCAGGACCAAGCCTCGCCCAAAGCCCGATGGCTGTTTGCCCGCGCCGTTCATTTCGTCAGCACCACGCCCGCGTCCGGTGCCCAGCTCAGAAACACCTTGTCTTCCCAGGTGATCGGCTGTTCGGTGAAGCGGGTGATGTTAGGCCGCGCGGCTTTCAGGATCATGCCGCTTTCAAGCTGTACGTGATAAATCGACAGATCGCCGAGATAGGCGATGTCGGAGACCGTGCCGCGCACGCAATTCTCCAGCGCCTCGCCGGGTTTGCGCAAGGTGATGCGGATTTTTTCCGGACGCAGCGCCAGCGCCCCTTCCTGACCGGCACTCACATCCCATTCGCAGACCGCGCGCAGAGGGACATTTAATTTATCGCTCTGCATCTGCACGCCCTTTTCGTCGCGAGCGATCACTTTCGCCTCAATGAGATTCACGTCGCCGACGAATTCCGCGACATAGCGCGTGGCGGGTTTCTCATATAGATCAGCGGGCGTGTCGATCTGCGCGATGCGGCCGTGATCCATTACGGCGATACGGTCCGCCACCGTCATTGCCTCTTCCTGATCGTGAGTAACGATCATGAAAGTGGTGCCGACCTTCGCCTGCAAATCCATCAATTCAAATTGTGTCTGCTCGCGCAGTTTTTTGTCGAGCGCTGCGAGCGGCTCGTCCAGCAGCAAAACTTTCGGCCGCTTGGCGAGCGATCGCGCGAGTGCCACCCGCTGCCGCTGACCGCCCGACAATTGATCCGGCTTGCGGCGCTCATAGCCCGTGAGATTCACGAGCTTCAGCATTTCCGCGACGATGGAAGCGATCTGCCCTTTCGGCAAACTATCCTGCTTCAATCCGAACGCCACGTTGTCGAACACGCTCATATGCGGAAACAGCGCGTAGGACTGAAACATCATGTTCACCGGCCGCCGGTAGGGCGGCACACCAGCAAGATCCTTTCCGGCGAGCAGGACGCGGCCTTCGCTCGGCTCCTCAAAGCCGGCGAGCATCCGCATCAGCGTGGTCTTGCCGCAACCGGACGGGCCAAGCAGCGCGAAAAATTCACCCGGATAAATTTCCAGCGAAACATCGTTCACGGCGGTCACACCGCCGAAACGCTTGCTCACCCGCTCGAAACGGATCAGCGGTTTTGCGTCCTTGTCTTTCCAGGGAGCAAATTCACGCCGCGCGGATTCGGGTGCTTTCGGCTGCTTGCCGGCTTCCATGTCCATTCGCCGTAATTAGCGGGGAAGTGCGGGGCGCTCAACTGGCAAGCTGTTCGGTGGGGGCGCTGGAGCCGAGGGCAGCGCGCAGCGCCTCAATCTCCTGCGCGCTCGCGGAAATGCCGAGCTTCGTGCGCCGCCACAAGACATCGTCAGCGGTCATCGCCCATTCCTCGCGTTTCAGATAATCAAGCTCGGCGGCATGGAGATCGCCAACGATGCGCTTGCCGAGGTCTTCCGGGCGCTTGGCATCACCAAGTAACGTCCACGCACGGGCGCCGTAAGCACGCGCGAGGCGGGTGATATGCGCTTCACTGAGAAAAGGCCGCCGGCTTTTTAGTTCCGCGATCAGTCCATCCACACCTTCGGGACCAAGCTCCCCGCCCGGCAAGGGTTCAACCGCAGTCCATTCCGGTCCGAGTGCAAACCAGTGGCGTAATTTCGCGACCACCTTGTCTGAGAGATTCCGGTAAGTGGTGAGCTTACCGCCGAAGATAGAGACGAGCGGCGGCTGGCCGTAGCCCGCATCGACTTCTAGCTGATAGTCACGGGTGACTTCGGAGGCTTTGCGCGATCCATCATCGACCAGAGGACGCACACCCGCGAAGGTCCATTTCACCTGCGAGGGCGTCACCTGCGTGCGGAAGAATGCGCTCGCCACCTTGCAGAGATACAGAATTTCTTCCGCGCTGGCGCTCACCTGCGTCGGATCGCCGTTGAATTCGATGTCGGTGGTGCCGATCAGCGTGTAATTTCCGGCGAAGGGAACGGCGAACACCATACGGCGGTCGTCGTTCTGCATGACATAGGCACGATCGTGCGCGTGCAGCCTCGGCACCACCATGTGGCTGCCCTTCACAAGCCGGATTTTATTTTTCGAAGGCTGCCGGACGACGTTATCAAGCACGCGGCCCGTCCACGGTCCCGCTGCATTCACCAGCGCGCGGGCCGAACAAGTCTCGCGCTTGCCGCCAGATTGAAGAACCAATTGCCACAAGCTATTCTCGCGGCGAGCGGCGACGCAGCGCGTGCGGGTACGGATCGCGGCGCCTTTTTCCCGCGCGCTGATCGCATTCGCGATCACAAGGCGGGAATCGTCGGTGATACAGTCGGAATATTCCAGCGCGCGCTGAAAGCCGGGCTTCAGCGGCGCGCCGGCAGGGTCGTCGGACAGATCGAAGGAGCGGCTTTTCGGAAGCTGCGCGCTGCCGCCGATCAGGTCATAGAAAAACAAACCCAGCCGCAGCATCCATTCGGGCCGCATGCCGCTGACAACCGGCATGACAAAACGCATTGAACGGACGAGATGCGGCGCGTTCGCGAGTAAGATTTCGCGCTCGCGCAACGATTCGCGCACAAGCCCGAATTCAAAATGTTCGAGATAGCGCAACCCGCCGTGGATCAGCTTGGTGGAAGCGGAAGAAGTAGCCGAGCCGAGATCGTCCTGCTCGACCAGGATCACGGACAGGCCACGGCCGGCGGCGTCGCGCGCAATGCCGCAACCATTGATGCCTCCGCCAATAATGGCGAGGTCGTAAGCGTCCATCCTGATACTCACCCCGATACGCATACGGAACTTAGCGGACTAAAGGTGACGATATCGTCAAGGCGAGAATGCGACAGCTATGGCGCGAAGGGAATGATTTTTCGCGTAACGGAGCGTTTATTTCCGTTCCGGGAATTAGATGCGTTCGAAAGCGACCGAAACGCCCTGCCCGACACCAACGCACATGGTGGCGAGCGCGCGCTTGCCCTTTTTCTCCGCGAGAGCCCGCACCGCGGTACCCGCGATGCGCGCACCGGACATGCCGAGCGGATGACCGAGCGCGATGGCGCCGCCATTCGGGTTCACATGCTCCGCATCGTCCGGCAGGCCCAGACCGCGCATTACCGCGAGCGCCTGGCTGGCGAAGGCCTCGTTCAGTTCGATCACATCGAACTCGGAAATCTTCATGCCGAGCCGCGCCATCAGTTTTTCGGTCGAAGGGATCGGGCCAATGCCCATGATGCGCGGCGGGACGCCCGCACTCGCCATGCCAAGAATACGGGCGATGGGCTTCAGGCCATGCATTTTGGCGGCTTCTTCCGAAGCGATGATGAGGGCCGCGGCGCCATCGTTCACGCCCGACGAATTCCCGGCGGTAACAGTGCCAGGATTGCGGAACGGCGTTTTCAGTTTCGTGAGGCCTTCCAGCGTCGTGTCGGCGCGCGGATGTTCGTCCTTATCGACTTTCACCGGTCCGGCCTTGCCGCCCGGAACTTCGACCGGAACGATCTCGCCGTTGAAATAGCCGCGCTCCTGCGCTTTCACCGCTTTCTGCTGCGAGCGCAGGCCGAACTTGTCCTGGTCGGCGCGCGACACCTGATATTCCTCGGCAACGTTCTCGCCGGTCTCCGGCATGGAGTCGACGCCATACTGCTGTTTCATCAGCGGATTCACAAAACGCCAGCCGATGGTGCTGTCGTAGATTTCCGCCTGGCGGGAAAATGCCTCCGTCGCCTTGCCCATCACGAAGGGCGCGCGCGACATGGACTCGACGCCGCCGGAAATCGCGAGACTGATTTCGCCCGCTTTAATCGCGCGGGCAGCGGCCCCTACCGCATCGAGACCGGACGCACAGAGCCGGTTGATCGTGTTGCCGGGAACCGAAGCGGGAAGTCCCGCAAGCAGCAGCGCCATACGCGCGACGTTGCGATTGTCTTCGCCGGCCTGATTGGCGCAGCCGAAATAGACTTCATCCAGCTTCTGCCAGTCCACCGACTTGTTGCGGGTGAGGAGCGCCTTCAACGGATGCGCGGCCAGATCGTCGGTGCGGACTTTGGAAAGCGCACCGCCGTAACGGCCGATCGGCGTGCGGGCAAAATCGCAGATGAATGCTTCAGCCATTTTTAATCCTCAGGCCGCTTCGCCGTGAGCGGCTTTGGTGCGCGCATGCAGTTCGCGCAGCACTTTCAATTCTTTATTGGCCGGCGGCGGCGTTTCCGTGACCTTAGCAAAAAACTGGAGTTTCCAGCCGGTCGCCTCGATCACCTGTTCGCGCGTAACGCCGGGATGCAGCGAGGCCACCATCATTTCCTTGGTCTTCGGATCAGGCTCCAGCACGCAGAGATCGGTGATGACCTTGGTCGGGCCTTCGGTGGTGACGCCATGTTTCTTGCGGTCGTCGCCTCCCTTGCCGTGGCCGAGCGAGGTGATGAAATCGAGCTTCTCCACGAAGGCGCGCTTGGAGTGATTCATCGTGATGAAGATGCGCCCGCAGGAAGTGGCGATCTCCGGCGCGCCGCCGCCGCCGGGAAGGCGGACTTTCGGCTTCTCGTAGGGGCCGACGACCGTGGTGTTCAGATTGGCGAATTTATCGATCTGCGCGCCGCCAAGAAACCCGGTCGTGATGCGTCCGCCCTGTAGCCAGTAGCGGAACATTTCCGGCACTGACACCGTGAACAGCGCCGTCTCGCAGAGTTCACCGTCCCCGATGGAAAGCGGCAGCACGTTCGGTTTTGTATCGATGGTGCCGGACTCATAAATCAGAACGATATTCGGCGCGTGCGTGAGCCGGGCGAGATTGCAGGCAGCCGACGGAGCGCCAATGCCGACAAAGCACACATCGTCGTTGTTCAGCGCGCGCGCCGCGGCGATCGTCATCATTTCGGTCGGAGAATAATTTGCGCTCATTTGCCCCTCACGCTGCCCGCCTGGCATGGACGGCGAAAGCATCCGGTCCCTTACGCATTACATGTTCGTCGATCCAGGCGCGGAAACTGTCGCGGTCGCGCGCGATGTTGTCCCATTCCTTATAGAATGCGTTGTCGCGCGTGTAATAACCATGCGCGTAGGAGGGATGCGCGCCGCCCGGCACCTTCACAATCGAAGTGACAGTCCAGTGCGGCAGGATTACCGCATTCGGCGAGCGCGGCCCGAAATCTTCCACGATTTCTTCAACCGTCACGACCGAACGTTTGGCCGCGAGCACGGCTTCCTTCTGCACGCCGACAATGCCTTCGAGCAGCACGTTTCCCTGCCGGTCGGCTTTCTGCGCGTGGATGAAAGCAACGTCGAGTTTCACGGCAGGCACGGTGGAAAGAATTTCGCCCGTGAACGGGCATTTGATTTCCTTGATGTTCGGATTCACGCGCGGCAGTTCAGCGCCGCGATAACCGCGAAACACAGCGAATGGCAGACCGGCAGCACCCGCGTCATAGGCGTTCGCCATCGCGGCGTGAGAATGCTCTTCGATTTCCAGCTTGTTCGGCCATCCCTGCTCATAGGCGTCCCGGAAACGATGCAGCGAGCCGACACCCGGATTGCCGCCCCAGGAGAAAACCATCTTCACCGCGGCGCCCATGCCGATCAGCTGATCGTAGATCAGGTCCGGGGTCATGCGAATGAGGGTCAGATTTTTCCGCTTCTGACGGATGATTTCATGGCCCGAGGCGAACGGAATGAGGTGCGTGAAGCCTTCCATCGCGACGGTGTCTCCGTCGCGCAAATTGGCCTCGACTGCCTCGGCAAGCTTTTGCACAACGGCCATTTAGCGTCCCCGGATGAACCAGTTGGAAGCCAAACTATTCATCGGGCTTTCACTAAGCCATTCTGGACTCATGTAAATTTCCTTGAACCTGTGGAATAAAACCGCCGCTGGATTTTGCGCTCGCGCGCAGGTTTACAGAATGTACGCTACACGGCATTGAGATACCTGTTTTGGCCGCTCTGCGGGAGACTGTTCGTAGCACGAACGGATTGCCCGGTAGTACTGAGCCATCCGGTAATCGAATTACACAAGAGAGTACGATGGACGACTTCACCAGCCCCCAATCGCTCATCGACGACCGCACCGAACAGCCTGACTTTGTGACAGCGCTGGCGCGCGGTTTGATGGTTATCCGCGCCTTCGGCCCTGACACGCCTCGCATGACGCTCGCCGATGTCGCCCGCCGCGTCGATCTTCCCCGCGCCACCGTGCGCCGTTCGCTCATTACGCTCGAGACCCTCGGCTATGCGGAAAGCGACGGCCGCGGTTTCAGCCTGACCCCGAAAATTCTAACGCTTGGACATGCTTATTTGTCTTCTTCACCTCTCACTGTCGCGGCGCGTCCGCTGGTGGAGCGGCTGGCGGAGAAGCTGCACGAGACCTGCTGGGCCGGAATTCTCGACGAGGGAGATGTGCTGCTGATCGTGAATTCGCGCACGAGCCGTATCCTGACGGCGGGACTTTCCGTGGGAAGCCGCCTGCCCGCCTATTGCTCCGCGCTGGGCCGCGTGTTGCTTGCCGCGCTCCCCGATTCCGAGATCGAAGATTATCTGGCGCATTTTTCGCCGAAGCAGCTTACCCCGCACACGCTGACCGACCCTGCCACCATACGCGAGGCTATCTTCGAGGCGCGGATGACGGGTTACTCGCTTTCCGACAGCGAAGTGGAAATGGGGCTTTGCTCCATCGCGGTGCCGATCGTGAATAGCCAGGGACGCACGGTGGCCGCGCTCAATGCCACGGCACCTTCCGTGCGCGCGCAGGGCAAGGACATGAGCGAACATTTCCTGCCGCAACTGAAGAAGGTCGCCGAGGATCTGCGGCTGGCGCTTCACTAATCAGGAGGCGAACGGCGAGCGCTCGCGGGCGAGATGCTGGCCGAATTTTTTGTCGCCGGTCAGTTTCCCGTCGCGCACCACCACGCGACCACGCACCATTGTCAGTTTCGGCCAGCCGGTGACTTCCAGCCCCTCGTAAGGCGTGTAGTCGCAAGCGTCGTGCAGATGTTCGCGCGAGATGCGGATTTTTTTGTCCGGATCCCAGAGCACGATGTCCGCGTCGGAGCCGACGGCGATCGCGCCCTTCTTCGGATACAATCCATACGTGATCGCGTGATTGGTTGAAGCAAGCGCCACGAAACGCTCCAGCGAAATCCGGCCTTTGCCCACGCCTTCGGAAAATAAAATCGGTAATCGCGTCTCGATGCCGGGAATTCCATTCGGCACGTAGCGGAAACTTTCGCGTCCGCGCGGAAACAGTTTTCCCTGTTCGTCCTGATAACGGAACGGACAATGATCGGATGAGAATACGGAGAAGGTGCCGTTTATCAAACCTTCCCAGCAGGCCTCCTGGCTTGCCGCGTCGCGCGGCGGCGGGCTGCAAACGAGTTTTGCACCTTCGATGTCCAGACCGTTCAAATCGGAAGCCTTCAAGACAAGATATTGCGGGCAGGTTTCTCCCATCACTTTCAGCCCGCGCGCCTGCGCCCGGGCGATTTCCTCCATCGCTTCACGATTGGAGACATGCACGATCATCACCGGCACGCCGACGATTTCAGCAAGCGAAATGGCGCGATGCGTCGCTTCCCGCTCCACGGGAATGGGGCGGGAAAGTGCGTGGCCGGTGGGCTGGGTGTGGCCCGCGCGCTCAAGCTTCTCGGTGAGAAAACGGATCGCGTCGTCATTCTCGGCATGAACCATCACGAGCGCGCCGGTCTCGCGCGCAACCGAAAGCACTTCGAGAATCTCGCGGTCGGCGAGTTTTAGTGCCTCGTAGGTCATGAAAATCTTGAAGGAGGTATATCCATCGGCAACGAGCGCTGGCAGTTCCTGGCCGAGCACCTGCTCATTCGGATCGGCAATGACAAGGTGGAAGCTTACGTCGATATAGCATTTGCCCTTTGCCTTCGCGTGATACTCGTTCAGCGCGATACGGAGTCCATTGCCGCGTTCCTGAATGCAGAACGGCATCACGGTCGTGTTGCCGCCGAAGGCGGCGGCGCGCGTGCCGGACTCAAAATCGTCCGCCATCACGATCCCCGGCCCGCTCGGCTGCGCGAGATGCACATGGCTGTCGATGCCGCCCGGCATCACGATCAACCCGGTCGCGTCGATCGTCTCGCTTGCCTCGCCAAGATTTTCGCCGAGCGCCGCGATGACGCCGTTCCTGACGCCGACATCCTGCCGCGCGCTGCCGAGATGGGTCGCAACCGTGCCGCCGGTAATGAGGACATCAAAATTTTTCATGCGGGCAAGTCTAGCGCGCTTTAACTGAAGCTATCAAAGCGGCGGCCACAATCATTCGCCCGTGAACACCGGCTTGCGTTTTTCCAGGAAGGCCTTGCGGCCTTCCACATAATCCCTGCTGGCAAAGCATTCATTCACAAGCCGGATGCAGCGTTCCAGATCGCGCTTCGACGCCGATTTCACCGCCTCTCCGACCGCGAATTTAACAGAGTCCACCGTCAGCGGCGCATTGTTAGCGATTGTCTCCATATATTTTCTCACATAATCTTCCACTTCCGCATCGGGCAGCACGCGGTTCGCCAGTCCCATTTCGCGCGCTTCTTCCGCATCGAACTGGCGGGCGGTGAAGAAAATCTCCTTGGTGAAGGATGGCCCGAGCAGATCGACAAAGCGCTTGATGCCCGGAAAATCATAACCGAGACCGAGCTTCGCCGCCGGCAGCGCAAAGCGCGCATTTTCCGATACGATACGAATGTCGCAACTGACCGCAAGACCAAGCCCGCCGCCGATGCAATAGCCGCGGATCAGCGCGATGGTGGGTTTCGGGAAGTCGTGAATGGCCGCATATACTTTTTCAGTGACGGCATTGTAATGCGCGATGGCTTCCCTGCCCGCGCGCTCGCTCTCGAATTTTGAAATATCGGCCCCTGAGACAAACGCTTTCCCGCCCGCGCCCGTCAGCACGACTCCACGGATGTTTTTGGCCGCTGCGAAATCGTCCAGGATTCGCCCTGCCTCCTCCCACATGGAGAGCGAAACCGCATTGTGCTTTTCCGGGTTGCTGAAGATCAGCCAGCCGGTCCGGCCCTCGATTTTCGCGAGTACTTTTCCAGTTACGGCCATCCCCATTCTCCCTTCCGCTCATCTATTTGAATAACTTTCGAGATTCCTGACACACATTTATTTTACCTCCCACCAATACCTTCATTCATTACGGGCGTGAAAGTTTATGCCGCCGTGATAGGATAATCATTGCGTTGGTTCTGCGTGCGTCTGCTACCGGGGACATGCGGGGGATATGATGTTTGCTGACGCCTTAGCCGCGCGCTTGCGGACACTCTCGATCATGCGCGCGCCGATTTTTTTGATCGCATTGGCTTTTGCCGTGCCTCCTGTGGCCGCACAGACCCCGGCGATTTCATACCCCCCGGGTTCGAACCTCGATCTGGACGCGCCTTGCCGGATTCCATTCGAGCGGCTGAAAGACTCCAAGACCGGCGAGCCTTTTCCCCTCGACGCCGCGTTGAACGAGAACGACAAGCTTCCCGAGAATGTGCGCCGCCGTTACATCGTCGCCGATCTGAACTCCGCCGATGAGGACGGCACCTGCCGTGGCGTGCAGGAACATTTCACGCGCGTGGATGATCTAAGCGAGTTTCCGCGCCTGCGTGCAATGGCTGCCGCCCGGAACACCGACATCATTTCCTTGTTGAACGAAAATCCTCAGGTGGCCGTCGCGTCGCTGGAGAATCCCGAGCAAGCCGCGGCACTCGCGGTGGAACTTGAGGATCTCAAGAACTATGTCGAGCAGGTCCACCGCTTCAAGACCGAACCGATCAACAAGGCGGGTGTGTTCAGCGGTTACTGTGTCGGGCAGACGCTGAATTATTGCGAGATCGTGGATGGCAAGCCGAAGCTCATTTACCGTTTCGTGACGTCATCGAGCCGCTGGCGGCCGAAGATCAACGCCTATTACGCGCCGATCAATTATATCGCCAACCGCAACTGGAGTTCGGACCGCCGCTACACCCCCGCCGACGGCAAGCGCGACGAGCGCATGGGCGGCGGACGTGCGCATATTGCGATGTTTGAAAATGGCGGCAATCCGATCGAGATGCCGAACTTCCTGCACTTCCTGCCGATGGCCGGCTACGCGGGCGAGCGCGCCAACGGCATTCACCAGATCGCGGGCGGCCTCGACTCCGGCGGAACATTCGGCTCGCCGGTCAGCCTCGGCTGCATCCGGCTCAGCCGGTACGCCGCAAAACTTTCGCGCTGGTGGACGCCGCAGCAGGCGAAGTTCTTCATGTATTTCGAGACCGAGGGCTACCGGAATTACGGAGACACGAAAACCGGCAAGGCCAAACCCTTCGTGATGCCGCCACCGCTCGAAACAAGAACTGTCGCGAGAGGGCCGGACCTGTTCGGCGGCCTGTTTGGATTCCGGACGCGCTGATCTAAGAAAAAATGGTGCCCAGGGACGGAATTGAACCGCCGACACCATGATTTTCAGTCATGTGCTCTACCAACTGAGCTACCTGGGCATTTCTCTGGGCGCCGCTGTTTTCTTGCGGAAACCGGTTGGAGCGCGGTTTATAGGAATAAGGCCTAGGCCTGTCCAGCAGCAGCTTCAGCGCTTTTCCGGCTCGTCTTCGCCGTCCTCGCCGGGTACCGCTTCGCTGATTTTTTCACCGTCTTCGTCCTCGTCTTCTTTGACGGGAATCGCATAAGTGCCGCTCAGCCAGCGATGCAGGTCCACATCCGCGCAGCGTCTGGAGCAGAACGGGCTGAATTCCCGCACCTCCGGCTTGCCGCAATTCGGGCAGGCTTTCGCGGAAACTCTCGATCCGTTTTTGTGCCCGTTACCGTTCGCGGCCATGGGGCGCTCCCTTCAGGCGGGATTCAGCCAGCCGAAATGAGTCGGGTAACCCTCGCCCTCCAGCAGCGCCGTCGTCTCATAAAGCGGCAGGCCGACGACATTGGTGTAGGAGCCGACGAGCTTCGTCACGAAACTTCCGGCGAGACCCTGGATCGCATAGCCGCCCGCTTTGCCACGCCATTCGCCGGAAGCGAGATAGGATTCCAGATCCTCATTCGACAAACGCTTGAAGCGCACGCGGGTTTCCACAAGCCGCGTGCGTTCGGCGTCACGGGGCGTAATCAGGCAGATGCCGGTATAGACACGGTGCGTACGGCCCGACAGGAGCCGCAGGCAGGAGGCGGCGTCCTCCAGCAAATCCGGCTTCGGCAAAATCCGGCGGCCGACCGCGACCACCGTATCCGCGGCGATGATGTAAGCCGATTTGATTTCCTCACGCCCGCGCACGCGCGGGATGGAGGCGGCGGCCTTCTCGCGCGCGAGACGAACGGCAAGCGTGCGCGGCAATTCTCCGCGGTCCGGCGATTCATCGACCTCCACCGGTTCGAGCGAATCCGGCTCAAGCCCGGCTTGGTTGAGAAGCGCCAGCCTGCGGGGCGAACCCGAAGCGAGCACGAGTTTCGGACGGCCGATCATGCGATTACCTGACTGATTTTTTGCCTCGAATGAAGCAAGGGCAAAATAGCCCAAGCCCCCTGTAAAGTGAAATCGCCTTCAGCCGCTTACTCTCGGATTGGACGTAAAACGCGCCCGGATGCGTTTCATCAGTTCGTCGCGAACCGATCGATAGGCATCCAGCCGCTGCTCCCGGCTTCCCTCCACAACGGTGGGATCGGGCGTCGGCCAGTATTCGACGCCGATGGCGTTGGCGCGGGTGAGTTCCAGCGCCTTGTGGTGCGCTTCCGGGGAAAGGCTGATGACAAGATCGAAATTCAGTCCTTCCAGGTCTTCTAGCTCGTCGAGCGTTTTCGACTTGTGCCTGGAAATATCGATTCCGATTTCGTCCATCACCACGGCAGTGAAGGGATCGGCCTCGCCCTTCCGCACCCCGGCGGAGCCGACATAGATCGACTTTCCAAAAAACTGTTTCGTCAAACCGGCTGCCATGGGCGAGCGGACGATGTTATGTCCGCAGAGAAACAGCACTGCCTGAGGCCGGCCCCCGCCTTCGGCCGCACTCATCCGGCATCACCCTTTCCAGTGCAGCGCGCAGATCAGCGTGAACAGACGCCGCGCCGTATCGAAATCGACATTGATCTTTTCTTTCAGACGCTCGGTCAGAATTGCCGAGCCTTCGTTGTGCAAACCGCGCCGGCCCATATCGAGCGCTTCGATGCGCGCGGGCGACTCCGTCTTGATCGCGGTGTAGTAGCTGTCGCAGATCATGAAGTAATCCTTCACGACCTTGCGGAGCGGCGTCAGCGAAAGCATGTGAACGGCGACCTGACCGCCATCCTGCGTCGTGATCTCGAACACGAGGCGCTGCTCGGCGAGACCGATTTTCAGCGCATAGGGACCGCTGTTGTCGCCGACCGGCTCGAACAGATTTTCCTCGATCAGATCGTAGATCGCGATGGAACGTTCGTGCTCAACGTCGGGATTGGAGCGGCCAATCGAAGCCTCGTCCAGCACGATGGCGACCAGGCGATGCGGATTGGCCGGATCAGCCATTGCAAATTCAATCCTTCAGCCGCATGCGCACCGAACTCGCATGCGCTTCCAGTCCTTCGGCTTCGCCGAGTGTCACCGCCGCCGGCCCGAGTTTTTTCAACTGTGCCGGGCCGCATTGCAGGATCGACGTGCGCTTCATGAAATCGAGCACGCTCAAGCCCGACGTAAAACGCGCGGAACGCGACGTCGGCAGAACGTGGTTGGAGCCGCCGACATAGTCCCCGATTGCCTCCGGCGTATGCGCGCCGATGAAAATAGCGCCTGCATTGCGGATTTTGCCCGAAAGCTTTTCAGCCTTCTTGCCGATCAATTCCAGATGCTCGGGCGCGATACGGTCGATCAAGGGAATCGCCTCGCTTAGTTTCTCGACCAAAAAGATCGCGCCGAATTCCTTCCAGCTTGCGGCGGCGATCTGCTTCCTTGGCAGGCGTTGCAACTGGCGTGCCACCGCCTGTTCGACTGCGTCCGCGAGCTTCTTGCTGTCCGTCACCACGATCGATTGCGCGGCGGTATCGTGCTCGGCCTGCGCCAGAAGATCGGCGGCAATCCATTCAGGATTGGCGCTCGCATCCGCCAGCACCAGCACTTCCGACGGTCCCGCAATCATGTCGATGCCGACGCGGCCGAAGACGAGGCGCTTCGCAGCGGCGACATAGGCGTTGCCCGGCCCCACGATCTTGCTGACGGGCTTGATACGCTCCGTGCCGTAAGCTAGCGCGCCGATCGCCTGCGCGCCGCCGATGCGATAAATTTCCGTGACACCCGCGAGCTTCGCCGCAACGAGCACCAGCGGATTGAGTTTCCCTTTGGGCGCCGGCACCGTCATCACGAGCCGCGAGACGCCCGCAACGCGCGCGGGAATGGCATTCATCAATACGGACGACGGATAGGCCGCCGTGCCGCCGGGGACATACAGTCCAACGGCTTCGATCGCGGTCCAGCGCGAGCCAAGCTTCACGCCGGCCGCGTCCTTATACATTTCGTTTTTGGGAAGCTGGCGGCGGTGATGCGACTCAATCCGCTTCTTCGCGAATTTCAGCGCGGCAAACGTTTTCGGATCGGCCGATTTCATCGCGCGGTCGATTTCCTGCTTGCTCACCCGCAAATCTTTTGGCGCGAGATCCGCGCCGTCGAATTTGCGCGTGTATTCGACAAGCGCCGGATCGCCGCGCTCGGAAACATCCTTGAGGATGCCGCGCACGACCGCTTCCACGTCCACGGCACTTTCCCGTTTCATGTCGAGGAAGGCTGCGAATTTGGCGGCGAAATCCGATTGAGCCGTCGAAAATCGAAGAGGCATGAACGGATTCCCTAGTCTTCCGCGTGCTTCGGACGCTTCTTGGCCGTCCAGGCCGGACCGAGATCGCTCATTGCCGCTTCAAGGACTTCAACTTCAAGCTGGATCGCGGCGTCACCGGAAAAGAACAACGTCACCTGTCCCGACGGCACATCCTTCTCCTCGAATTCGACGGCGAGCAGGTTCAGCACCATGTCAGCGTCATTGAGATCGACGCCGCGCGTGCGGGCGGCAAGCACCCGGTTGAAATGTACGCCGGTGCGGCAACGCTGATCCTTCTGGTCCGGACAGGACCAGTCGAAGCGGTTCACCACCATCGCGAAACGTTTTTCGCCCGGCAAATAAGCCATGTCCGCGACCTTGGCGACCGCATCCTGCAAATGCGCGGAAACAACCGACAGATCGTCGGCGTCGAGCGCGATCAGCTTGAGCGGGTCATTGGCCCCGGCCATGGCGAACTCCTGTTGCGCACCGGATAAAACGGGACGCCTGTCAGCGCAATCTAAGCGTTAGAAGGAGATTCGGGTACGGCTATTTCAGCCCGCCACGCGCTCAATCGCCGCCCCGCAGCGGGCCAGTTTTTGTTCGAGGCGCTCGAAGCCGCGGTCGAGATGGTAAACGCGATGGACCATGGTTTCGCCCTCGGCCGCAAGCCCCGCGATCACCAGCGAGACGGAAGCGCGCAGGTCCGTGGCCATGACCGGCGCGCCCTTCAGGCGCTCCACGCCCTCGACCGTCGCCATCTGGCCGTCCACGGAAATACGCGCGCCGAGCCGGACCAGTTCCTGCACATGCATGAAGCGGTTCTCGAAAATCGTCTCGCGGATATGCGAGGTGCCCTTGGCGCGGGTCATCAATGCCATGAGCTGCGCCTGAAGGTCGGTCGGAAAGGCGGGGAACGGCGCGGTGGTCACATCCACCGGCGCGATACCGGAACCATTCCGTTTCACGCGGATACCTTCATTGGTCGAAGTAATTTCCGTGCCGGACCTGGTGAGCAGGTCCAGCGCGGCCTGCAACAGCTCCGGCTTCGCGCCTTTCAGCAACACATCGCCGCCGCTCATCGCCACCGCCATGACATAGGTGCCGGTCTCGATACGGTCGGGCAGCACGGAGTGATTGGCGGCCTTTAACTTGTCCACGCCCTGAATCGTGATTGTAGATGTGCCTGCGCCGGAAATCTTCGCGCCCATTTTCATCAGGCAATCGGCGAGATCGTAAACCTCCGGCTCCTGCGCCGCGTTTTCGATAATCGTCTCGCCCTTGGCGAGGACCGCCGCCATCAACGCGGTATGGGTCGCGCCGACGGAAACCTTGCCGAATTTGATCGGCGCACCTCGCAAGCCCTTCTTCGCGCTGGCGATCACATAACCTTCTTCGATTTCAATGTCCGCGCCGAGCGCGCGCAAGGCGTCGATATGAAAATCCACCGGCCTTGTGCCAATCGCACAGCCTCCCGGCATGGAGACGCGCGCCTTGCCCATGCGCGCGACGAGCGGTGCGATCACCCAGAAGCTCGCGCGCATCTTGGAGACGAGATGATAGGGCGCCGTGGTATCGACAATGTTTTTCGCGGAGAGTTTCAGCGTCTGGCCGTCGCTCTCGTCTTCACCGACGCGCTTGCCGCTCATGGTGACGTCCACGCCGTGATTGCCGAGAATGTGCTGAAGCAGATTCACGTCGGCGAGCCGCGGCACGTTGTCGAGCGTCAGCGTTTCCTCGCTGAGCAGGCTCGCGATCATCAAAGGGAGGGCGGCGTTCTTCGCTCCCGAAATCGGGATCACGCCATTCAGCTTGTTGCCGCCGCGAACGCGGATACGGTCCATTGATCCCCCTTAAAACCCACAAATACCGGCGGCGGCCGGGCATGACCTTGTCCTTATAGAGCGCCAAACGGCGAGATCGTGGCCAAGGTTCCGCACGGGTGCTTATTCCTTATGCCCGGTCCGCCGCCGTGCCTCTTCAGGGGACTTTTCCGCCTCGGCCCGGCCGCGCGACTGCTGCTTGCGGCGCTTCAGGTTTGCCCGCAAGGCCCGGGCGAGCCTTTCATTGCGGGTGTTAGCTTTGGGGCTGACTGGGCGGTCCGTTGTCATGCGGACACGGTTAAAGCTCCGATGCCACTGCGGCAAGACCGCATCCTTGCAGGCATCCCGACCCTATGGCACTTAGCCCCGGTGTAACCGATTTGTCGGTGCGCGATTTAGCTGCCGTAGCTCAGTGGTAGAGCACCCCCTTGGTAAGGGGGAGGTCGTAAGTTCAATCCTTACCGGCAGCACCATTTTACATCAACTAACCGCCACACGCGATCCTCACGCCAGCGTTATGCGGCGGTGTATTTCTCACACCGATAAATGACCCATTCACATCAGCACGTGAAGCTGGACGGCGCTCGCAACGAATAATGTGCATCACGCCGGAACAAGTCCGGCGATCAAAAGGGGTGCGCCCATGAAGAAAATCATCGCCGCCATTTCCGCTCTGGCATTGCTCGCAATGCCGAATGTCGTCTTCGCACAAGCGAAAATGAAGGACGACAAGGGTATGATGCAGGATGACAAGATGGCCAAGGACAAAATGGCGAAGGACGACAAGATGAAGAAGGACAACATGATGAAAGACGACAAGATGAAGAAATAAGTTCTATCGTCTTTTCCTGCGGCGGCCGGTTCGCACCGGCCGCTTTCTTTTTGCGCCGAATTTTTGCGGCGGAGCGGAAATCGCGGCCTTGCCGAAAATCGCTTTCGCCGCGAATGGTAGCAACAATGCGATCAATACAAAACGCGCCAGATGATGCGCGCCAACGAAAGCCGGATCGAGGCCGATGAGAAAAGCCAGAATCGTCATCGCCTCCAGCCCGCCGGGCGCGAAGGCGACGATGGTTTTGCCGACGTCCTCTCCCGCGAGCCAGGCTGCGGCCAACGCAAACAAGATGCAGACGACAAGCGCCACGACAAACGCGCCGATGGAATCGACGAGCAACCGCCTTATCATCGGGACGGTGGTGCCGAGGAAGCGCGCACCCGTGAAAGCGCCGAGCACCACGAACGACACCACCAGAATAATCTGCGGCACGCCGGCATGGATGTAACCGCTGCCATGCAGCAGCGCGTTCACGATCATCGGGCCGATCAGCAGCCCGCCCGGTATGCCAAGACGTTCAGCGAGCAGCGCGGCCGCGATACCGGCACCGCACATAATAAGAATATCGTTCAGTGAACCGAGATGGGTCGCGGCTGCCGGCGGCACTACTCCCTGATGCGGAGATAAACCGGCGGCGAGCAGCATTCCGGGCAGCGCCGCGATCAGGAAAAACACGCGCACGGTTTGTGCGAACGCCACCTGCCGTACATCGACTTTGGCTTCCGCCGCCATCGCAAGCACGGCGGAAAGCGCGCCGGGTGCGCTTGCATATAATGTCTCGCGAAAATTCCACCCCGATACATAACGCAGGTAAAGCATCACCGCCGCCATCGTGACGGGCAATGACAAAAACAGCATCGCCAGCGTAATCGGCCAGGTGCGGATACCTGCGACAGTTTCGGGGGTGACGGCGGCACCAAGGGAGATGCCCAGCAAAACGAAAATCACCCGGCGCAAAAGATCCGGCACATAGACCGGCACACCGGCAAGCGCGAGACCGGAAACAGCGACCAGCGCCCCTGCCAGCCAGGCAGCGGGAAGATTGAACAATGCGAACAACGCGCCGCCTAGCGCCGCCGCCGCAAGCGTCAGTACGACGGCGGCGGGCTTTTGCATCCGGTGCCAGGAAGCGGGAACAAGCGGCATTATGTTCGCAACCAGTTTGCAATGCGCGAGGCCGCCTCGCTCAAACTATCGGGGCTGCGTGAAAAACAGAGCCTCACGAAGGCTTCGCCGCCGGGACCGAAGGCTATTCCCGGCGCAGCGCCGACACCGATTTCGTCGACCATGCGGAAGGCGAGCGAACGCGAATCCTTTTCGCCTTCGACGGAGAAGAAGGAATAGAAGGCTCCGTCAGGCGGCGACTCGATCACGCGGCCGGTGGCACGCAACGCCGTTGACAGGATTTCACGTCCACGGCGTGCACGCGCGATTTGCGCGGCGACAAAATCCTCACCCTGTTCCAGCGCAACGACCGCCGCGCGCTGGAGAAATACAGCTACGCCCGACGTGGATGCCTGGATAAGGTTCTCGATCACCTGACCGAGCGACGGATGCGCTTCCACCCATCCGATGCGCCAGCCGGTCATCGCCCAGTTCTTGGAAAAAGTATTCACGAAAATAATCCGGCCATCCGGTTCCATAATGTCGTGAAAAGACGGAGCCAATCCCTGCTCGCGCCAGTGGAAGCGGCCATAGGTTTCGTCCGCGACGATCCAGAGGCCGCGTGCACGGGCGAGCGACAACACTTCCTTCAATTCATCGAGATGCGCGACCCAGCCGGTCGGATTGGCGGGCGAATTGATGAAGATCGCGCGCGTTCGCAGGGTGATGCGCGAAGCAAGCTTTCCCACATCCAGATGAAATCCTTTTTTGCCGAATTCCATCTCGACAAAAACCGGCTTCGCCCCCGCGGCATCCACCGCCGCGCCCGCGTTGGGCCAGCAGGGCGATGGAATGATGATCTCCTCGCCCGCGTTCAATACCATCGCGAAGGCAATCACGATGGCGTGCATACCCGACGCGGTGACATAGAAACGCTCCGGATCGAACGCGCCGCCATAGAGCCGCGTGTGATAGCGCGCGAGGCTCTCGCGCAATTCGGGAATCCCGCGCTGGAACGTATAGAAGGTTTCTCCAGCTTGCAGCGAGCGCGCCGCTTCCTCGCGGATGAAATCCGGCGTGACGACATCGCCTTCGCCGGCCCAGAGCGGGATCAGATTCTCCCGCCTCTGTCCGTATTTCATCATCTCCACGATGCCGCTCACGGGCAAATCCCGCGCGGCGGCGCGGAGATTGGCCAGCAGTGAAGAGCCGGAATTGACGTTCATGAGTGCCGCTGAAAAACAGCATTCGGGCGCGCATTACAAGCGCGCCCGCTGCATGCGTGCATTGCGCTTCAGCGTTGCTTTAAAATATCACGGATTTCCGCCAGCAGCACTTCCTGCTTTGAGGGTTCCGCGGGCTTTGCGTCCTTCAGTTCGTTTTTCTTCACCTGATTGATGAGCTTGATCGTCATGAACAGTGCGGCGGCGATGATCGCGAAATTGATCGCGATGGTGATGAAACTTCCATAAGCGAGCACCGCGCCCTGTTTCTTTGCCTCCTCGAGCGAAACCGCGGTGACCTTCGAGGAGAGCGCCAGAAAGTAATTGGTGAAGTCGAAGCCGCCGATGACCGCGCCGAGGATCGGCATGAAAAGGTCGCCGACAAGCGATTCAACAATTTTGCCAAATGCCGCGCCGATGATGACGCCGACCGCGAGATCGACGACATTTCCCTTCATCGCGAAATCGCGAAACTGTTTCAGCGTGTCTGCGAACATGACTTCCTCCTCCTTGCGCCGAAGCGCGTGTGCATCTTGAGAATTATAGGATGAGGAATTGGCGCAAGAAACAGCCGCCGCTAGACAAGCAGGTCTCGTACCATCTCATCCACGGAAGAAAGCCCGCCGAGCGCATGTTTAAGCTGGTCCTGCCGCGCCTTGCTCAGACGCCGCAATTCAACGCTGTTTGAGGGCGCCCTGCCCAATGCCATGTCCATAAGCTGCTGCTCGAGGATATTTTCCAGCAACACCGCATGGGCCTGAACGAGCGAATCGAGATCGCTGGCACCTCCCACTTTCAGCGCGTTCACCCCTTCGAGCCGCACCTTGGTGGAATGCTCGGCCACATGGAAACGCATCGCGAGCAGGCGAGCCGCGGCCACGATAGCGAACAGCCCTCCCTTTTTCAGATCGACGCGGCCGTTGTCGGTTTTGA
Organism: uncultured Hyphomicrobiales bacterium; assembly: GCA_964620215.1. GTDB lineage: Bacteria > Pseudomonadota > Alphaproteobacteria > Rhizobiales > Xanthobacteraceae > JAUSIF01. The sequence continues at coordinate 11,323 of CAZUJE010000016.1, read as the reverse complement.
TTCCGAAAAAGCCGACCGGTGGCTCCACCGGGCCTGCGGCTTCTGCCAGCAGTTTCAGGAAGCCCGTCTGGCCCTTCGCGAGATCGTAGGCATCGTTCCAAAGTTGCATCGCCAGCGCGCTATCGCCATGCACCGCGCGGAAATCGAAAAAAATATCGACCGACAGAAGATCGTCAGGACTCGAGCGCGTGATCCATTCCGCGATCCGCTCGCGCCAGATTTTCGCGCTGCCGCGCCAGGCGGCGTTCTTAGCCATGACGCCGCCCTTGCAATAGGGAACGCCGACTTCGTGCAGAATATCAGCAATGTGGGTGCCGAGTTCGGCGAACCATTTGTCTTCCGCTCCGCCAAGCTCGCCTTTCTCGAAAACGATCGCGTTGTCCTGATCCATCGCGAGCAGGCTTTCGCCGCGCCCAGCCGAGCCGAGCACCAGCACGGCGTAAGAAACCGGCGGCGCACCCTTGCCGGCTTGCTTCATTCTTGCTTCGGCGATCACCGACGCCTGCCGTGTGAGCGCCGAAAGTTCGCTTGAAATGATGGCAGCTACCGAGCGGGCATCGATCTCCTCTGCTAACAGTGCCTTCGCGACGGCTGGTAATTTCGCCCAAGCCTGACCGAGTTCATGCACGTCCTTCGCTTCGTCAATTTCATCACCGAGCGTGATGGCATCGCCCGCGCGCAGCCCTAGCAGGTCGCGCGTGGACAATGCGCCGATAACCCGCTCCGCCGCGTCGACCACACCGAGATGCCGGATATTCATCCGGTTCATGCGTCCGATGGCGCGATAAACGAACGATTCAGCGGGTACGGTAATGAGCGGGCGGCTTGCAAGTGAATCGACGGATTGTTCCAGTGCAGAGACACCGGAGGCAAGCGCGCGCAGAACATCGCGCTCGGTCACGATGCCTGTTTCCGATGCGAGCGGAGCGCCATTTTTGTTTTCGCCGACAAACAGCGAGCTGACTTTCTTTTCCAGCAACATCTGCATGGCAGCGGAAAGTTTCGTGCCGCCGGAGATAAAATGCGCTGGCGAAGACATCACCTCGCGCGTGCGATGGCGATAAGGATAGGAATCGAGCCGCGCGAAGGTGCGTTCGGAGTCGCTCTGCGCGGGTGAAGCCAAAGAGTCGGCCCATCCCGCCTCATGCCGCGCGCTGTAAATTTCCTTCATCTGGCGGCATGCGGCTTCAGCCTCCGCGAATGTGCGGATTCCGCCTTCGCGCAGGTGCGGGACGAGCGCCGCGAAAATCCGGGCGGTGGTTTCCGCGTCGCCAAGCGCTGAGTGTCTCCCCTCCATTTTCACATCGAGCCATGCAGCCAGTTGCTCCATGCCGAAACCGGACAGATCAGGTTTCACAATTTCCGCGAGCACGCGCACATCCACCGAACGCGGTGGCGAGAATTTCAGACTTGCGCGCTTGCACTCGTTGGCGAGGATCGTGAGGTCGTAATCGGTCGTATGGCCCACGACGGGAAGGCCGCCGATGAATTTCTGAAGTTCGGGCCAGACTGAAACGAAATTTCCCGCGCCCTTCAGTTTCCCCGCATCGATGCCATGGATTTTCGTCGAAGCCTCCGGGATAGGCTCACCCGGATCGACCAGCATGTGAAAACGCGCGTTTGCATCCACGCGCCCCGCAATCAACCTGACGCAGCCGACTTCAATGACGCGCGCGCGGGCGGGATCAAGGCCGGTCGTTTCGGTGTCGAGCGAGACGGCATCGAGCGCAAGTAACGGTGTTGCGCTTGTCGCGTCCGCCATCGCCGCGCTCAGCGATTGTCAGCGGCAGCCGCGGCGTTTTCCGGCAGCAGGGCATCAATCAGTGCCGGCGCTTTCGCACGCTCGAGGAAATCGGTGTGCATCCTCACCAGATTCACGCGCATATGATGGGTGATCGTCTCAAAATCCTGCTGTTTCAAACGCTCGTCGAAAGGGAAATTGTCATAGACGGCTTTGGCGATGGGGACCGGAATATCCTTGATCTGCTTCGGCGGATGCATGGTTATGCCGCGCAGGCGCTGAACGAGCTTTTCGCGCGAAGCCTTCCATTTCTCCTCACCGATTATTTCCGGAACCGGATAACGGTCGAAAATTTCCAGCGTTGCCGCCGAAAGCGCGTCTGCCAGCGCTTGCGAATTTTTGACGCCCGGCAGCAAGGCGACATGCACCATTTCCGCGACCACGGATAACACCAGCGGATAGCTGCTCCAGCGGGCATGATTGACCGCCTGCTTGAAGTTTTCCTCCGTAATCAGTTTCGCGTAATGCGGTCCGGACAGCGCATGGGTGAAATCAAAAATATTCTTTTGCGTCAGAAACGCCGCGCGCGTGTCGATGAACTCCTGTAGTTCCCCGCGCGTCACGATTGGCGGATCACTGCGGAACCAGTCAAAAATACCCATTACAATTCCTCATAACTCCCTGCGAATACGCTCTTAACCCGGATTCCGGCAAGCCAACACCCGGCATGGACAAGGTATGCGGGCTGTGGTCCTTTCATCCGAAAGTTGAAGCCCGCTTTTGAGAGTGGCCTAGGTATGACCATGCTGCAAGGCTGGGTCGTCGTCGGCATCGCGCTCGCCTATATCGGCTTTCTGTTTGCCGTCGCGAGCTTCGGTGACCGTTCGCGCGCGAGATGGGGAGAGCGGGCCAGCCGCCCGCTGATCTATCCGCTTTCGCTCGCGGTCTATTGCACTTCCTGGACCTTCTTCGGATCGGTCGGCCTGTCTTCGCGGCAGGGTTTCGACTTCCTGACGATTTATCTCGGCCCGGTCTTGATGATCGGCCTGTGCTTTCCGCTCATCCTGAAAATCGTCCGGCTCGCGAAACAGCAGAACATCACTTCGATCGCGGACTTCATCGCCGCCCGCTACGGCAAAAGCCAGATGGTGGCCGCCATTGTCACCGTCGTCGCGGTGATCGGCGCCGTTCCCTATATCGCGCTTCAGCTCAAAGCCGTTTCAAGCTCGCTACTGACCATCCTCGGCCAGCAGACCGCCGCAGCGGCGATAGCGCCCATCGCCCCGATGGTCGGCGATCTGGCGCTCCTCGTCGCGATTACGATGGCGGCGTTCGCCGTGCTCTTCGGCACCCGCCACATCGACGCCACCGAGCATCAGGAAGGATTGATGCTCGCCATCGCGACGGAATCGCTCATCAAGCTGATTGGCTTCCTCCTCGTCGGCATGTTTGTTCTCTTCTATATGTTCGACGGGCCGATGGATCTGATCGCCAAAGCCAGCGCCAAAGGCGACATCCTTCCGATTTTCACGAGCGGCCTGAACACGACCAACTGGATCACGATGACGCTGTTGTCGTTCCTGTGCATCGTGCTGTTGCCGCGCCAGTTTCACGTGATGGTCGTCGAGAACAACCGTGAAGACGAGCTGCGCCGCGCAGTCTGGTTGTTTCCGCTTTATCTCATTCTCATCAACCTGTTCGTTGTGCCGATTGCGATTGCCGGCCTCGTCACTTTCCCCAAAGGCTCCGTGGACAGCGATATGTTCGTGCTGGCGCTGCCGCTGGCAGCCGGGTCTGACCTGTTTGCAATGATCGCCTTCATCGGCGGCCTGTCCGCGGCCACCGCGATGGTGATCGTGGAGAGCGTCGCGGTCGCGATCATGGTCTCGAACGACATCATCGTTCCGCTGGTCCTGCGCGCGCGCAACGCCCGGCCGGAATCGCGCGCCGACATGGGCGCGCTGCTGCTGCGCGCCCGCCGCTTCTCGATCTTCGCGGTAATGCTGCTCGCCTATCTTTATTATCATCTGGCGGGTGAGGCGCAGCTCGCGCAGATCGGGCTGCTTTCATTCGCGGCGGTCGCGCAATTCGGCCCGGCATTTTTCGGCGGCCTGTTCTGGCGGGGAGCCACCGCGCGCGGCGCCATCGCCGGCCTTTGTGTCGGTGTCAGCGCGTGGGCATTCACGCTGCTGCTGCCAAGCTTCATCGATGCGGGTCTTCTGAACCGCGCCATTCTCGATGCGGGATTGTTCGGCATCGCCGATCTCCGGCCGCAAGCGTTGTTCGGACTGCAACTATCGCCACTGACGCATGGCGTATTATGGAGTCTCGGGCTGAACGTATTGGCCTTTGTTGCCGTCTCGCTGCTGACGTCCGCCTCACCGATCGAACGGTTACAGGCAAACGTTTTTGTGGAAACGAAAAGTCCGCCAATCGTTCCGAGTTTCCGTTTATGGCGCTCGTCGGTGACGGTGGAAGAACTCACCAATACGGTCGCTCGCTATCTTGGCGAAGAGCGGACGAAACGATCCTTTGAAAGTTTCGCGGAATCGCGCCGCCTTCCGCTGGACCCAAAACAGGAAGCGGACATTCATCTTCTGCGCTACGCCGAACACTTACTTGCATCGGCGATTGGCGCCGCATCCTCGCGGCTTGTGCTTTCGCTGTTGCTCCGCAAAGGCACAGTATCCACCAAGGCTGCGCTGCGGCTGCTGGACGACGCTTCCGCCGCGATCCAGTACAATCGCGAAATCCTGCAAAGCGCGCTCGACCACACGCGGCAGGGCATCGCCGTGTTCGGCCGTGACTTGCAGTTGATCTGCTGGAACCGGCAATTTGGCGAAATGCTGGATTTGCCGCCGAATCTGGTGCGCGTCGGCGGCGGTCTTGACGAAATCCTGCGCTACACCGCCGAGCGCGGTGATCTCGGAAAGGGCGATCCGGAGGAACTGATCACCGGACGGCTCGGCCTCTATCTCAGCCAGACCGAAGCGTTCCGGGAGCGGCTGTCGAAGCACGGCATCGTCGTGGAAGTGCGCTCCGCCCCGATGCCGGACGGCGGCATCGTCGTCACCTACACCGACATTACTCCGACGGTGGAGGCGGCCGAGGCGCTGGAGCGATCGAACGAGAACCTTGAGCGCCGTGTCAGGGAGCGCACCGAGGAACTCACACGGCTGAACCAGGAACTTGCACGCGCAAAATCCGAGGCCGACGAGGCCAATATTTCCAAGACACGCTTCCTCGCCGCCGCCAGCCACGACATTCTTCAGCCGCTCAACGCCGCGCGGCTATACGCAACGAGCCTCGTGGAGCGGCAGCGCGACACGGAGGAAGCAAAACTCGCGCTCAATGTGGATGCATCATTGGAGGCGGTGGAAGAAATTCTGGGCGTGCTTCTCGACATTTCCCGTCTCGACGCCGGAGCCATGCGGCCCGAAATCACCGCTTTCCGCATGGACGATGTACTGAGCCAGCTTGAAGTCGAATTCGCGCCGCTCGCCGCGGAAAAAGGCCTGCAACTCGACTTCGTACGCTCGACAATCGCCGTGCGGACAGACCGGCGGCTGTTGCGCCGGCTGTTGCAGAATCTTGTTTCCAACGCGATCAAATACACGCCGAAAGGCCGCGTGCTGGTCGGCTGCCGGCGGCGCAAGGGCAAATTGCGGATTCTCGTAATCGACACGGGACTCGGCGTACCCGCGTCGAAACAGGAATTGATCTTCAAGGAATTCCAGCGTCTCGAACAAGGAGCGCGCGTTGCCCGGGGTCTCGGCCTCGGACTCTCCATCGTGGAGCGCATTGCGCGCATTCTCGAGCACAAACTTTCGCTCCGTTCGGCGCTGAACAAGGGAACGAGCTTCACCATCGAGGTTCCGGTGGCCCCGCGCTCCGCCGCGCTGGAATCGTTGCGGACTTCAGTATCGGCGCCCATTACACCGCTGGAAGGCATTACCGTTCTTTGCATCGAGAACGAGCCGCAGGTGCTCGCCGGCATGAAGGCGTTGCTCTCCGGTTGGGGATGCCATGTATTGACTGCACCCGATCTGCAAAACGCGCTGGACCAGATCGAGGAATCGCAGGAGCGGCCGGACGTCCTGCTCGTCGACTATCATCTGGACGAGAGCAACGGCATCGATGCGGTCATCGCTATCCGCGCCAAATATGGCGACGAGTTACCGGCGGCATTGGTCACCGCCGACCGCAGTCTTGCCGTGCGGGATCGCGCCCGAAGCGCCAATATTCTGGTGCTGAACAAGCCGGTGAAGCCGGCGGCATTGCGGGCGTTCCTCGCGCAATGGCGCGTGGTCCGTCCGGCGGCCGAGTAATTTTAAAACTTCGCCTTCAGCTATGAAGCTGCGGCCACTGGCCCGCTTCTATTTTCGAAGCGGCGATCACGGCTTGGGTGCGGCTTTCAACGCCAAGCTTTTGCAGAATCGCTGAAACATGCGCCTTTACGGTCGCTTCCGAAACTTTCAGCTCAAAGGCTATCTGCTTGTTCAGCAACCCTTCCGACAGCATCATCAGCACACGCACCTGTTGCGGGGTCAGCGTCGACAGACGTCCGACCAGATCGCGCGTTTCGGCGTCGGCGCCCGCCGTCAGATCGACGTCAGGTGGCGTCCATACGCCGCCTTCGAGCACTTTCTGAATCGCAACGCGCATCGCTTCGACGCTCATTGTCTTCGGAAGAAAGCCCGAAGCGCCGAATTCCATGCAGCGGCGAATGACGCTCGGCTCTTCGTTCGCTGAAACGACGAGAACGGGCACGCCCGGAAACTGCGCGCGCAAATAAAGAAGTCCGGAGAAGCCGCGCACGCCCGGCATCGTGAGATCGAGCAACACGATGTCCATGTCGCCTTCGCGCTCGAGCAGGCTTTGCAGATCTTCGAAACCACCGGCTTCAAAAATAGTGGCCGAGTTGAACAGCGTGCCGACCGCTTCCTTCAGCGCCCCGCGAAACAACGGGTGGTCATCCGCGATCACGAATCGGTAGGACGCTGACAAATCCACTGCCTGGATACCCTTCGCCGGTGTCTGCAAATGCTCCGCCATTGCTTACTCCATACCATGTCCCACGAAAGGATAAGGGGGACACCTTTACTCCGCTTAGCAGCAATAACACCACCGGCGAGTGATGGCGGGTTTGGGCAACCCATTGGCCGGATAACGAAAGACAGCCGCAAAGCGCTCTGAATATACCTTGCTGCAATGCGAAAATATCGTGTTTTTACTTGGTATTACGGCGGGGATCGTGGCCAAAAGTCGTATGTGTCCAATGGTTACTGGATGTTAATTTTCAGGCTCGGACCCGCAATAACAATAACCGTGGGCCGGTCAGTCGGGGGAAGCGCCAATCATTCCTGTTTCAACGGGAAGAAGGTCTGTCTCCGGCTTCTAAACGCAAAGGTGACGCGGTCCAGACCGGCCCGCGCTCCATCGCGAAATTCTGGAGGCTTGAAATGAAAACCAACGACCAATCGCATTGGGCCGCAACTACGCGGCTGATGTTAACCCATCTCGCTCTGTGGGCGTTCTTCGGATACGTCGTCCACTTCTTCGTACATTCGCTTAACAAAATCACCATCTTGGGCTTCCCGCTCGGCTTCTACATGGCCGCGCAGGGATCGCTGATCGCGTTCGTCGTCATGCTGTTCTTGTTCGCAAGGCAGCAGGACAAGATCGACCGCGACCACGGCGTGGCTGAAGATTGAGGGGGACCAGAACAATGGCAACTCAAAGCGCAGCTACTTCAGACTTTATGAAAAACCTTGGACGCATGTATGGCGTCTATACCGGCGGCTTCCTCGGCTTCGTCATCCTGCTCGCCATTCTCGAGCAGATGGGCGTGCCGAATAAGGTCATCGGCTACCTGTTCGTGTTCTTCACGCTCGCGGTCTACGCCGTCATCGGCGTCATGACCCGTACCGCTGAAGTCTCGGAATACTACGTGGCAGGCCGGCGCGTTCCGGCCTTCTATAACGGCATGGCGACCGGCGCCGACTGGATGTCAGCGGCTTCGTTCGTGGGCATGGCGGGATCGCTCTTCCTGCTCGGCTACGACGGCCTCGCCTGGGTGCTGGGTTGGACCGGCGGCTTCGTGCTGGTGTCGATCCTGGTCGGCCCGTATCTGCGCAAGTTCGGCGCCTATACGGTTCCCGACTTCATGTCGTTCCGTTACGGCGGCAACTTTGCCCGCTTCCTCGCTGTGATCGTGCTCGTCTGCTGCTCCTTCACTTACGTGACGGCGCAGATTTTCGGCACGGGCATCATCGCCTCGCGCTTCCTTGGCATGCAGTTCGAAGTCGCCGTGTTCGTCGGCCTCGTCGGCATCCTGCTTTGCGCGATGCTCGGTGGTATGCGCGCGGTGACCTGGACGCAGATTGCTCAGTACATCGTGCTGATCATCGCGTACCTCACCCCGATCGTCATCCTGTCGGCGAAGAAGTACGGCGTTCCGCTTCCGCAGCTCATGTACGGCCAAGCCATCCAGGAAATCACTGCCCGCGAAGGACAGATGGTGAAGGATGGTCTCGCGGTCCTGTGTACGCAAACGGCTTGCCCTCCGGGCACGCTGCGTCCGCATCTGCAACCGTTCATGAACTACACGCCGCTGAACTACTTCGGCATCATCTTCTGCATGATGGTCGGTACGGCATCCCTGCCGCACATTCTGATGCGCTATTTCACCACCCCGTCGGTGCGTGAAGCCCGTCAGTCCGTGGCATGGTCGCTGTTCTTCATCTTCCTCCTGTACTTCTCGGCGCCGGCCTATGCGGCGTTCTCGAAGCTGGAGGTTTACACGAACATCATTGGCCGCGACGTCACGCAACTTCGGCCATGGCTGTTTAACTGGGGCGAACTCGGCCTGATTCAGGTTTGCGGCAAGAACGCCGTCAATCTGGAAACGGTCATCGCCGCCTGTAAGGCAATCGCCGGACATCCGGGCGTTGTCCGCTTCTCGGACTTCGTGATCAACACGGACGTGATCGTGCTTTCCACTCCGGAAATCGCGGGACTTCCGTATGTGATCTCGGGTCTGGTCGCGGCCGGTGGCCTTGCCGCCGCGCTCTCGACTGCCGACGGCTTGCTGCTTGCGATCGCCAACGCGCTCTCGCACGACATCTACTACAAGATGATCGACCCGAACGCGCCAACGATCCGCCGGCTCACCGTTGCCCGCGTGTTGTTGTTCTTCGTGGCCGTTGCCTCCGCCGCGCTCGCGGCGACCAGGCCATCGGACATTCTGGCCATGGTCGGCTGGGCATTCTCGCTTGCTATGGCGGGTAACTTCCCGGCGATCGTGCTCGGAATCTGGTGGAAGCGCACCACGACGGCGGGAGCCATTGCCGGCATGATTGCCGGTTTCGGCCTCTGCATCTTCTACCTCGTCACCACGCGGTACTTCCCGCAGGCTGGCGTGCAGATGTGGGGCATGAAGTCGCTGCTCAATCCGGAAACCCGTCAGCCGCTCATCGACGTGGCCAAGGTATTGGCCGACCCGAAGTGGCTTAACGACGTACCGGCAGCAGCTGCAAACCCGCTGACCAACCGCGTGGGCTGGTTCGACCTCAACAACATCAACTGCGGCTTGCTGGGCATGCCTGTCGGCTTCATCGTGATGATTGTGGTCAGCCTGTTCACGAAGGCTCCGTCGAAGGAAATGGCGGCTTACATCGACGAAATCCGTAAGCCGCGTGGCAAGACGGTTCTTCAGGAAAAGTGAGCCGTTTCGCTTAATCCAAAAAATGGCGGGGCTCTTCGGAGCCCCGCTTCTTTTTTAGAAGAGTAGTTTTCTTTTTCGTTAGGGCATGCTTGAAAAGAGCGGCATCGGCTGGAGATTTCGTTCGTGGAAAATCCGTTCTTTCAATACTGGTGGTTCCACCTGCCCAATCTCGTTTTGGCGGCGCTGATGTACACGATGCTCGGCCGTGTCATTCTGACTTTTATCTTCCCGCCGGATTCCAAAAACTACATCGCTGTGGCATTCGCGCGGATTACGAACCCCGTTTTGCGGCCGATCCGGTACCTCACGCCGCTGGCGGTGCCGCCGCTGTTCGTCATGCTGCTCGCGGTCGTCTGGCTCTTCATGGCGCGGGTTTTGTTCTACATGGTTTTGCTGGTGACAGGTCTGGCGCCGACCTTGGGAGTAACGCCGCAATGATCGCGCAACCTTACATCGTCGGGATCATGCTGTTCTCGATCATCAACGGCATCTTTTCTCCCATCCTGCTGTTGATCTTCGCCTTCGTGCAGATTCTGGCGCCTGCCTTCTTTCTTTCCGACGTAAGAATTCTGTTCTTTTTGTCGTCATTGATCCTCTCGACTGTAACCTTGATCGCCGGAGGCATTCCGGCGGCATTGTATGAACGCTGGACCGGGGCGTCCGAATCAACCTCCATTTCCATGTTCATCTGGCTCTGCGCCGTTGCGCTTCTGACACTCCCGGCAGCGGCCAATTTCTTCGCCTTCGGCGTGCGCTGAGCCCCAATTTTTCGTGATCTAGCGTTTCCCGATTGCTCCGGACACATTCCGGCGTCACACTCCCGTCAGAGAGCGAACCTCGACCGGGGGCTTCCATGGATGAAATGCGCAAGCTTGCCTATGAGTCGGTACAGCGCGCCTGCGGTTTCGGCATGCTCGCCATCATCTGCGTCATGGTGGGAATGAGCTTCGATCCGGTCCGGGTATTTCAAGCCGGCGGCGTCCTCACCCTGATGATGACGTTCATCCTGATTTTGAAAGCGCGCTACGCGCTCACGCAGAATTACAAAAAGACCGAGATGTGGCTCTATCTCGACAAGAACTTCCGCCCCCCCGAAGCCTATGCGCAATGGGCGGCAAGCACGGTGTTGCGCGACGCCTATTTCACCTATGCACAATATACCGCGATGATTTCCATCGTCATGTGGGTGATCGCACTGCTCATGCACATGAGCGGAATTAAAGCGCAGTACTAATTCAGGCGGCGCGTTTTTCCTTCGGCGGCGCAAAGCGTCCGTAGAATGTCTCGCCCTTCTTCGCCATTTCGATGAGCAATGCATTCGGCTCGAAGCGTGGACCCATGCGGCCCGCAAAGCGCTTGCAGAGATCGACGAAATCCGAGACGCCCATGCCGTCGATGTAGGAGAGCGGGCCACCTGTAAATGGAGCAAAACCAAAACCGAGGATGCCACCGACATCGGCATCGCGTACGTCGGTGATGACGCCCTCCTCCACGCAACGCGCTGTTTCCAAAGCCTGAATCACAAGATAGCGTTTTTTCAGTTCGTCGATGTCGTAGATCTCGCCCGGACGCGCTTCACCGGTGATTTCATGTAATGCCGGCCACAACCGCTTTGGCGCCTTCTCAGGATAATCGTAAAAGCCCTTGCCATTCTTGCGGCCGAGACGGCCGCGCTTCACGACCATTTCCTCGAGCAGCGCTTCCTGCCGCTCGTCGATGACTTCCGCGCCGAGATCGGCCTTGGTCGCCTGCAAAATTTTCCAGGCCAGATCGACCGCAACTTCATCGTTCAGCGAAAGCGGACCGACCGGCATCCCCGCCATGCGGGCGACATTTTCAACCATCGGCGCTGGCAC
>CAZUJE010000015.1:16870-32715 GCA_964620215.1 uncultured Hyphomicrobiales bacterium | reverse complement strand
GCCAAATACGAAAGCAAAACCGGTCATCAGAATCGGACGGAAGCGAAGATGCGCAGCCGCGATGGCCGCCTCCTTCATCGGCATTCCCTTTTCGCGCAGGTCTTTTGCAAAACCGATAATCAGGATCGCGTCTTTCGCGGCAAGGCCGATGATGGTGATAAGGCCGATGGTAAAATAGACGTCGTTCGGCATCCCGCGCATGGTCACGGCGAGCACCGCGCCGAACATGCCGAGCGGGACGGTGAGCAGCACGGACAATGGAATGGTCCAGCTCTCGTAAAAGGCGGCGAGCAGCATGAACACGATGAGCGCCGAGAGCATCAACAGCAAAGGCGCCTGCGAGCCTGCGAGCTTTTCCTGCAACGACTGTCCGGTCCATTCATATCCGAAGCCGCGCGGCAATTGCGCCGCGAGCTTTTCCATTTCCGCCAGCGCATCGCCGCTGGTGTAGCCAGGTTTCGCCGCACCGCTGATGCGCACAGTCGGATAATAATTGAAGCCGATCATCTGCGACGGGCCGACCGCCCATTTCACGTTTGCGAAAGAAGAAAACGGCACGAGCTTGCCCTGCGAGTTGCGGACGTTGAACGTCAGAATGTCGTCCGGCTGCATCCGGCCCGCGAGATCCGCCTGCACGATCACGCGCTGCATGCGGCCGCGATTGGGGAAATCGTTGATGTAGGCGGAGCCGAGATTGGTCGAGATCGTGCTGTTGATGTCCTGAAACGTCACACCCAGCGCGCCCGCCTTTTCGCGGTCGATCAGTAGTTCGATCTGCGGCGCGCGTGGCAGGCCTTCTTCAAACACATCTTGCAGGATCGGACTCTTGCGTGCCGCCGCGAGCAACTGCTCCTTCGCGCGCACGAGTTCGGCGTAACCCTTTTGCGCGCGGTCCTGAAGACGAAAACTGAAGCCGCTGGAATTCCCGAGGTTATCGATGGGCGGCGGCTCGAGGGCGGAAATCTTCGCGTCACGGATGCTTTCCAGCGATTTGTTGATGTCGGCGACAATGGCGGCGGAAGAGTCGCTCGCGCCGCGCTCGGACCAATCCTTCAGCGTGATGAAAGCCTGTGCCGTGTTCATGCCCTGCCCGGCGAAGCTGAAGCCGCCGAGAAACGTGACGTTCTCGATGCCTTTGCGGCTCGCGAGAAATTCCTCGACCTTCTTCACTGCATCGGAGGTGCGGTTGAACGAGGATTCCGGCGGCGTCTGTACGTCGGTGGTGATAAAGCCCTGATCGTCCACCGGCAGAAAGCCCGCGGGCAGCCGCGCGAAGGCGTAAGCGAGTACCAGCACGAGCGCCAGATAAATTCCCATCAGGCGGCTAGCGCGCTTCAAACTCCAGCCGACATATTTCTTGTAGCCCTTGCGGGACATTTCCAGTGCTGAATTGAACCAGCCATAGATACCGGTTTTCGCGGCGTGATCGCCGATGGCCAAGGGTTTCAGAATGGTTGCGCACAGGGCGGGCGTGAGCGAGAGCGCCATCAGCGCGGAAAATGCAATCGCCGACACCATCGTGACGGAGAACTGCTTGTAAACGATGCCCACGGAGCCCGGAAAAAACGCCATTGGCACAAACACAGCCATCAAGACCAAAGTAATTCCAACAATGGCGCCGGTGATCTGCTGCATCGCCTTGCGGGTTGCCTCTTTCGGCGAAAGCCCCTCCTCGAACATGATGCGCTCGACGTTCTCGACGACGACGATGGCATCGTCCACGAGAATGCCGATGGCCAGCACCATCGCGAACAGCGTCAGCATGTTGAGCGAGAAACCGAGGATGAGCAGCACGACGCAGGTGCCGAGCAGCGCCACGGGCACAACCACCGTCGGAATGATCGTGTAGCGGATGTTTTGCAGGAACAGCAGCATCACCAGGAACACGAGCACCATGGCTTCGGCGAGCGTCGTGAGCACCTTGAAAATGGACGCTTTCACCACCGGCGTGATGTCGTAGGGAATGTCGTATTTGATGTTGGCCGGAAAAAACCTGGACAGATCTTCCATTTTCGCCCGCACCGCGTTGGCGGTTGCGAGCGCATTGCCGGTTGGCGCGAGCAGGATATTTAGACCCGCTGCCGGCTGCCCGTTCTGGCGCGTACTCAACTGATAGCTGAGATTGGCGACCTCGATCCGCGCCACATCGCGCAGACGAACAGTCGAACCGTCGGGATTGGCGCGTAAAACAATCGCGCCGAATTCTTCCGGTGTCGAAAGCTGGCCCTTCACCAGCACCAGCGCGGAAATCGGATGGCTCTTGCTGCTCGGCTCAGCGCCGATACTGCCCGAAGCGACCTGCGCGTTCTGCGCTTCAATCGCCTTGTTCACATCGTCGGAAGTTAAATTATATCCAACGAGTTTCGACGGATTGACCCAGACGCGCAGTGAACGCTCTGATGAAAACAGCGTTGCGCGGCCGACGCCCGGAATGCGGCGGATTTCGCCGACAATGTTTCGCACCATAAAATCGCCGAGGCCGGTTTCATCCACGCTGCCATCGGGCGAACGCAGCGTGATGATCTGCAAGACGGCACTCGAGGCTTCCTCGATGAGAATGCCCTGCTGGATGACGGCGCGCGGCAAGCGCGCTTCCACGCGCTTGATGCGGTTCTGCACTTCGACCGAGGCCATGCTCGGATCGGTGCCGGGTACGAAATTCGCAATGATTTCGACCTGGCCGAGGGAGTCGCTTGTAGATTCAAAATTCAGAATGCCACTTGCACCATTCAGCTCTTCCTCGATCAAGCGCGTAACGCTGTAGTAAAGATTTTCCGGCGAGGCGCCCGGATAGCTGGTGCTGACCGAGATCGAAGGCGGCGCGATGATTGGATACTGCGCGACCGGCAACAGCGGGATTGCGATGAACCCGCCGAGACAAATGAACAGAGCCACCACCGCCGCGAAGATCGGGCGGCCGATAAAGAAATCAGCCACGACAGACCTCTAGCGCGTCACGTTGGGGGGAGATGGTTCAAGTTCCACGCGGCGTGCGTCCTTGCCGGCACTTGCGGCCTTGCTCCGCTGCCACGGCACGGGATCGACAAGATCGCCCGCGACGAATTTCTGGAAGCCCTCGACCACGACCCGGTCGCCAGGATTGAGGCCATCGAGAACGAGCCATTCCTGCTCGATCACGCGCCCCACACGGGTCGCTGTCAGCACAGTCCGATTATCCGGCTTCACGACGAATACTTCGCTGCCGCCGGCATCGTTCCGCTGCACCGCCTGTTGCGGCACGGTGAGCGCGTCGCCATCGATGCCCTGCTCGATCTGCACGCGCACATACATGCCCGGCAGCAATTCGGCTTTTGGATTGGGAAATTCGCCGCGCAGCGTGACCTGGCCGGTGCTCGGATCGACGCTCGCATCGGAGAACAGGAGTTTTCCGGCGTGCGGATAAATCGTTCCGTCATCGAGCACGAGTTCGACTTTGACGGCGTCGGGTGCCACCTGCTCCAGATCGCCGCTCTCGAAGGCGCGGCGAAGCTGATTGAGTTCGCTCACCGACTGGGTGAAATCGGCATAGATCGGATCGAGCTGGCGCACGGTTGCAAGATGCGTGGCCTCGCCCTGCCCCACGAGCGCGCCTTCCGTGACCATCGCGCGGCCGATGCGCCCGCTGATCGGCGCTTTCACGTCGGTATAGCTGAGTTCTAGCTTCGCGCGTTCGATCTCGGCCTTGCGCGCGGCGACTTCCGCCACTGCCTGCCGGTAATTCGCGAGCGCCGTTTCATGCTGCGCCTGGGAAGCGGACTGAAGGACCACGAGTTTCTCGACCCGCTTCGATTGCTGTTCGGACTGATCGAGTGCCGCGAGTGCTTTCGCATGGGCCGCTTCGGCCGCGGCGAGGTCCACCTGGAAGCGGGCGGGATCAATCCGGTAAAGCGTGTCGCCCGCTTTCACTTCGGCACCCTGCTCGAAGCTGCGCTCCATCACGATGCCGGCGACGCGCGCCCGCACTTCAGCGACGCGGGTCGGCGCAATGCGGCCCGGCAGATCGCGGACAAACGGTTTCGAGGAAGCCTGCAAGGTCACGACACTGACTTGCGGACGCGGAGCTGCCGAAGGCGCGGATTGAAGTTCATTGCAGGCGGAAATCCCCAAGGCCACGCAGCCGAGCGCGGCAAAAGTCTTGAGGGCATGAAGGCGGGAAGCGAATGCTGCGTTTTTCATCATGCCGGTTGCATTGCAAGATGAAGGCCAAATCCGGAAGCAGCGCCGGAAGCGTCTGATTCTGTAGGGTTTTCCTTGAAACCCGGATTGAATAAGTTGCTGAAATTACAGAAATTTTTGCACTGCAATAACAGGCCTGTGAGTAGCGCATGGGTTAGTTTCACGGCGCGGTTGCACATCCCGCGCGGCCCGCACAAGCATAAATTCCATGCAAGTCAGGAGCTTAGACGCATACCGCTGCGTCAGCCCGAAGCCCAAAAACACCGAAGGGACCGGACTTTTTCAAGCCCGGTCCCTTCCGCCCCCTCCCCACTTTTTGTCGAGCATGATCCCCGTCACGCTCTTTTATGTCTGAGCGTGATCCCTCCCGAAAACCGGTCTCCACTTTTCGGGGATCACGCTCTTTTTTTAATGCGCGGTGGCGGCGATCCATTCGCGCGCGGCGCGCTGGGCCGCTGCGATTTCGATTTCGGACATCTCGGCGGAGAGTTCACGGCGATACGCGACCGCGTCGCGATTGCCGCGGACAGCCGCGAGATTGAACCATTTATGCGCGGCAACCTTGTCGGCCGGCACCGAACCGCCAACCGAATAGAACATGCCGAGCCTGAAACAGATGGTGCTGGAATTG
Source organism: uncultured Hyphomicrobiales bacterium (assembly GCA_964620215.1). Classification (GTDB taxonomy): domain Bacteria; phylum Pseudomonadota; class Alphaproteobacteria; order Rhizobiales; family Xanthobacteraceae; genus JAUSIF01. The sequence goes on along the minus strand of CAZUJE010000015.1, from coordinate 27,908 downwards.
TCGCCCGGGATGCGGGCGGCTGTTTCCAGCGCGTAGAGTTCGTTGAGTCCCATTTTACTTCCCCGTGGCCGTTAAGCGGTGCGTCCTGCGCCGCTTTTGTCTGGTCCGGACCTTCGCCCGGCTTGACCGCGAGAATGCCGATTAGTTTTGAATCGCATCTTAAGTGACTGGATGAATCCTTTCGCACCGGGAGTGGTTTCCGGGACGTTGATTCAGGATTGATTCACGCTGGAAATGCCGATGCCAGAGCAATTTCCGGCAATTTGAAACACACTGGAAAGCATGCGTGCTTACGGCTCGCTCACCACGCTTGCGATGGCAGTTTCGAGCGGCGGGAAAATCGGTTCTTCGTGTTCTGATTTCCCCTACCCGGCTGCGGGTATCGCTCCTGGCTTGCCACGCGTCTGGAAATTTCGCGGATATATCTTTTCAATAAACGCGCGTGTTTCCAGTCACAACGGCGTCAAGGCTTGCCTTCGAAGCTACAAACGCATGGCTAGCGGGAACAACGAAATCGGGCGTATCGTTGCGTCATCCGGTACGCCCCCTGCGCCGGGAGACGGCCGGCCCGCATGAAGACCTCCAATCACGGAGGCCGCGGGTCACCCATGGAGGAATCCAATGTTGCGGAGGTTGATCGCCGCGTTTGCGGTGCTTGCTTTCGTGGCCGTCATGGCCGCGCCCACGGCGCTGTTCTCGGCGGAGAAGAAATACTCCGAAGCGCAACTCAAACAGCAGCAGAAAATGAAGGACTGCGCGCAGGACTGGAACCAGCACAAGGAAAAGACCGGTGCTTCCGGCCAGACCGCTTACCGCGCCTATATGAGCGACTGCCTGAGAGGCCGTCCGATTTCCGCCGCGGCGAAGGCCAAGGATCCGGCAGAAGAGAGAAAGAAGAAGGCCCAGGAAGCGGCCGAACAACGCGCCGCAAAGAAGAAAGAGGCCGACGACAAGAAGGCCGTGGCGAAGAAACAGGATGACAACGAGGCTTCGTCCAAGAAGGAAAAGGCCGACGCAGCCAAGAAGAAAAAGAAAGAAGAAGCTGACGCCGAGAAGCAGGAAAAGAAAGAAAAGGCGGACGCGGCGAAGAAGGAAAAGAAAGAAAAGGCCGACGCGGCTAAAAAGAAAAAGAAGGAAGACGACGAGGAGAAGAAGGCAAAGAAGAAAGCAGCCTGATTTCTTCAAACACGATCAGCCCCCGGCTCAAACCGGGGGCTTTTTCGTTTCAGATGCGGGGCGCTGCCGCGAGCCCCTTCATCAGGATCGGACCTGTCGGGCGGCCAATCGGCGAGCCGGTCGCGGGCTCCAGCGTGATTTCATAAAGCTGGGTTTCGCGCGCAGGCAAATTCGACGTCGAAAATTGCGCGCGGCGCGAACGGTCAATGAGGCCGAGCGATACCGGCCCGCGTGCCTTGTCGAACAGCGTCCAGACTTCCAGCGCCTTCCCTTCCGGCACCTGAATGTCCTTCAGCGGCACAACGACGACGCGGCCGTCATGGAAGGCTTCCACAATCGCTCCCGGCGAGGCATCGTCGGTCTGCAACACCGCGACGACAAGCGGCACCGGCGTCGCGCGTCCCGCCATCAGGCTGACAGCGGCGGCAAGAAAAAGGCTGGCCGCCGCGCCCGCGAAACTCGCGCCGCGCCAGAAGCCAAGACTCGACCACAGGCCATCCGCCAAGCCGGGTTTTGCCGCTTGCGCGGTGCGTCCGGAACCAACGCTTTTCTCGATGCGGCTCCACAGTTCGGCGGGCGCAGGCTGCGGTATTGCCGTGGCATCGAGATCGGAAAACTGCGATTGCCAGCGCGCGACTTCCCGCTGCAAGGCGCGGTCGCGCGAAAGCTTCCGCTCGAATTGCTCGAGTTCGACGCCTTCGAGCAGGCCGAGCGCATATTCGCCCGCGAGGATTTCTTCGTCGCGGTTCATGCGAGGCAATCCTTCAGCGCAATCAGGCTGCGGCGCAGCCACGCCTTCGCGGTGCCAAGCGGCACGCCGAGCCGGGCCGCGATTTCGCCGTGGGAAAGTCCTTCGACATAGGCAAGCAGGACGCCAAGGCGTTTGCGAGGATCGAGCTGTTGCAGGCAACGGCGCAAGGCGCTGCCTTCCGCCAGTTTATCGAAAGCGTCATCGGCTGCTCCGCCGGCTTCCAGCAGCGATGCAATTTCATCCTCGGGCGCTGTCTGCTCGCGGCTGGAGTCGCGCAGGAGATTGATCGCGCGGTTGCGCACGATTGCATAAAGCCATGCCCGGCCCGAGCCGATGGAAGCATCGAAGCTTCCCGCATGACGCCAGACTTGCAAAAAGACGTCGTGGACGACCTCCTCTGCAAGCTCGCGCCGGCGCACGATGCGGACAGCGACGCCGATCATGGCCGCCGACTCCCGCTGGTAGATCGTCTCCAGGGCCGCACGCTCTCCGCGCGCGCAGGCCGCTAGCAGAACCGCGTGCTGGTCTGTCCCGCTCAAGATTCGTCTCCCTTTCCGTCCAGACACCAGACGGATTCCTACCTTACCTAGCGATTACCCGCGAGCCGTCCCTCCAGATGCAGATTGAAAAAATATTTGGGTTTCCTGCATCCGACGGCTGTTGTCGCGGGTAATTCCAATGAGGGCGCGCCCCCGCTCCCTCAAGAACCACCCCAGGGAGACGAAGAAATGTCCAAAATCCGCAATCCCCTATTGGCCGCGCTGGCGTTCGCAGGAACGCTGGTTGCCGCCAATGCCGCCTCGGCGCAGCAGATTGTTGCGCTCATCGGCGACAATACCCTCGCAATGATCGACCCCGCCAAGCGGCAGGTAACCGCTTCCATCCCCGTGAAAGGCGTCAAGAAGCTGCACGGCATCGACGTTCGTCCCGCCGATGGAATGCTTTATGGCGTCACCGACGACGGCATGATCGTCACCATCGACACCAAGACCGGCGTTTCCACCAAGAAGGCGGAACTGTCCGAGAAGGTGAAGGGCGGCACTGTCACCGTCGATTTCAATCCCGCCGCCGACCGCCTGCGCATCATGAGCAGCGACGGCACCAGCCACCGCGTGAATGTCGATGACGGCAAGGTGACCGTGGACGGCAGCCACAAATACGCCGAGACCGACGCGAACAAGGACAAGAAGCCCAACGTCGTTGCCGGCTCCTATTCGAACAGCGTGAAGGGCACCAAGGAAACGGTCCTTTACAACATCGACGCTTCCACCGGCGCGCTCGTGCGTCAGGCGCCGCCGAACGACGGCACCCTCAACACGATCGGCATGCTCGGCTTCAAGCCGAACGGCCCGATCGCCTTCAACATTGTCAACACGGGCGAAGGCCAGAACGCCGGCTGGATCGTCAGTGGCGGCACGCTCTACTCGGTTGATATTGCAAGCGGCAAGGCGACTTCCGTCGGCGCGATCAACGGGCTGAAGGGCCAGGTTCGCGACATTGCTATGTAACCGTTAGGGCCGGGAGAGCACAGGAAAACCTCCCTGCGCTCCCAGCTCAAGCGCATCCCGGACATCTGGCTCGCGCCCCCGCGTAGGCCGGAGTCCGGGATGATGCTTTTCAGGAGCAGGTTTTGGATTTCGGATCGAGCCGCGCGAAGAACCATGTTTCGCTGCGCGTGGCGAAAATGCGCGATTTGAGGGCTTCCACTTTCACCGTTTCGATTTTCAGTTTGTCCAGCGGCGCGATCTTCGCCGCCTCCGGCGCCTGCCCCTCGCCCCACAGCAGAACGCAGCTTCGGTCGTCCGCCGCCCGTCTCGGCGGAGGCAGCGCACGAAATGACTCTCCCGCTTTTACTCTCAGTTCCGGATTGAACGCCCGCAAATTTCCCGCATCGCGAACGCGGCTGGATACAATCGTGCCCTCGGAAATACCCCGCGCCTTCAGCATTTCCGAAAGCTCCGCATAGGGAGAGAGCAGTCCCCGGCTCATGCGCTGGGTTAAAGGATTGTCGGTAACCGCAACAAAACGGAACACCAGCAGGAACAGCGCCGCACAAACAGAAAACGCCGCCATCTGGCGGACAAATTTGGGCCTGTTCGCAAGCCGCGCAACGCGGGCGAACACAAACACCGGCGCCACGATGAGAATGGGATGCATGTAGCGCTCGGCGATATTGGTGGCGCCGACAGCCGCGATGCCGATGGCGGCGAGCAATGCTGCGATCAACATGATGCGCAGGGTGAGCGCCTCGGCGATGCCCGGCTCCGGCTGTTTTTTGTTCGATGGCAGGAACGCGGATGGCGCCAGCAGCGCCACCAGTAAAATCCAGGGCAGCAGAAACAAAGCCAGGGATTTCGCAAGCCTGCCGAGACCCAGCAATGCGCGCGAAAGATGCGAGCGCGTTTCCGGCGCTAGGTGCGCGGAAACTTCGGAAACGACATTGCCCTTCACCTCCGCGATCCAGAGCGCATAGGGCGCGATTGCGATCACTGCGATGGCCAGCGAGATCAGAAGACGTGGATCGCGCAACCGCGCGCGCGTTTCCGGCAGGCTGATCGCCGCGAGCAGCAACGCGGCGAGAAACAGCGGATAGCTGAATTTCGCATAGAGGCCGAGCGCGATGGCGAGGCCGAGCAGCACCGCCTCGCGCATCCCGGACTTTTTCAGGAACAGGATCGCTGCGTGAAGCGTCGCCATGCAGGCGATGCAGAGAAGGATCGTCTGCGTCGCCCATTCGTGAAACGTCCAGCCGACGGGATAGGAAAAAACCAGTGAGAGGGACGCGGCAGCGGCCCAGCGTTCACTGTTGGTGGCGGCGCGCACGGCACCGAAAGTTGCCACACCGAGTGCGGCGATCAGCGAATAGCGGACAAGGAGATGGCTCTCGATGCCGGTGCCGAGCAGTTGCTGCGAGAACCAGAGCAGCCACTCATACAGCGGCGGCTGGCGCACCTGATAGCCGGGTGAAAGCGTCTGCACGAGTTCGCTGGCGCGGCTGTCATCGAGGGTCAGCGTGCGGGTGATATTGAGGCGCAGGATCGCGTGCGCGATGCCGTAGAGAATCCAGAAAGCCAGCACGCCCTTGAGCGACAGAAGCTCCGAGAGCCAGTTCTGGTCACGCAGCGCGCGCCCTGCTGTTCGCGATGCCATGAATTCAGAGCCCGAGCTTCTTTTTCAGAATCTCGTTCACGATTTGCGGGCTGGCCTTGCCGCCGGTAGCCTTCATCGCCTCGCCGACGAACCAGCCAAGCGCTTTCGGCTTGGTTTTGGCTTCCTCGACCTTTGCCGGATTCTTCGCGATGATTTTGTCGATCACTTTCTCAATCGCGCCGAGATCGGTGACCTGCTTCATGCCGCGCTTTTCGACGATGGCGCGCGGATCGCCGCCTTCGGTCCAGACGATTTCGAACAGGTCTTTCGCGATCTTGCCCGAGATTGTGCCTTCGGAAATGAGATCGAGGATTGTCCCCGCCTGCTTCGAGGAAACAGGCGACGAGGAAATATCCTTGCCCTCTTTATTCAGGCGGCCAAACAGTTCATTGATGACGAAATTCGCCGCCGCCTTTGCATCGCGGCCCTTGGCGACTTCTTCAAAATAATCCGCCGTCTCGCGCTCGCCAACGAGAATGCCGGCGTCATAAGCGGACAATCCCTGTTTCATCAGGCGTGTCTTTTTCTCGTCCGGCAATTCCGGCAATGACGCCTTGATCCCGTCCACGAATTTCTGGTCGAATTCCAGCGGCAGCAAATCCGGGTCGGGAAAATAGCGGTAGTCGTGCGCTTCTTCCTTGGAGCGCATGGATCGCGTCTCGCCCCTGTCGGAATCGAACAGCCGCGTCTCCTGCACGATCTTGCCGCCGTCCTCGATGATTTCGATCTGGCGGCGGGCTTCGTATTCAACCGCCTGACCTATAAACCGGATGGAATTCACGTTCTTGATTTCGCAGCGCGTGCCGAGCGGCGCGCCCGGCTTCCGCACGGACACATTCACGTCCGCGCGCAGCGAGCCTTCTTCCATGTTTCCATCACACGTTCCGAGATAGCGCAAAATCGAACGCAGCTTGGAGACGTACGCCTTCGCCTCTTCCGCCGAGCGGATGTCCGGCTTCGACACGATTTCCATCAGCGCCACGCCGGAACGGTTCAGATCGACGCCCGACATGGTCGGATGCCGGTCATGCACGGACTTGCCCGCGTCCTGTTCGAGATGCAGCCGCTCGATGCCGACCTCGACGCTTTCGCCGTCGGGCATGTCCACGACGACTTTGCCCTCTCCCACCACCGGCGATTTGAACTGGCTGATCTGATAGCCCTGCGGCAGATCGGGATAGAAATAATTTTTCCGGTCAAAGATGGATTTCAGATTGATCTTTGCCTTCAGGCCGAGGCCGGTTCGCACGGCCTGCTCGACGCAATGCGCGTTGATGACCGGCAGCATTCCCGGCATCGCCGCATCCACGAGCGATACATGCGAGTTCGGCGCGCCGCCGAAGGCCGTGGAAGCGCCGGAGAACAGTTTCGCCTCCGAAGTCACCTGCGCATGGACTTCCATGCCGATGACGATTTCCCACTCGCCTTTTTCGCCCTTGATGAGCTTGGATTGATTGCCCGCCGCCATCTTCCTCAGCCTGAGTTCCTGACTCGCGGAACTTCTTACAACAGGTTCCACGCCCGCGTGAAATGCCAATTTCGGAACCATCGCGCACGGGAGACGTTTTCAATTCAATTAGAGATGGAGGAAATCAATGTCCCATCATGACTTCGAGAAGAATTACAGCGACGGCTACAAGCAGGGTCTGCAATCCGATTACGGCATGAACCCGTTCAGCCCGCTGATTATCGGCGCCATCGCGGTGATCGTGGCTCTCGTGGCCTTTCTCGTATTCAGCGATACGACCGGCACCCAGCAGGCGGACGTCAAGATCAGTCCGCCGGTGACGAGTACGCCGGCCCCGGCCGAGAAGGGTCCGAGCGTGATCCCAAGCACGCCACCGGCGTCCGAACAGCCGAAGGCGCCCGAGCAGTAAGCGGACAAATCCAATTCGCAGAGTGGCCGGGCATAAGTCCGGCCACTCTCTTTTTGAATGGAACTCCTCTCCTGCGGTGCACGTTATCTGGCAGACGGAGGAACCTTCATGCAGGACGGCTCAGGCAACGCCTTTCTCGGATTTACGATGGGCACGATAGCGGTCGTGATCGCCGTGCTCGCGGTATATGTCCTCGCCGGACGCGAGGATCCGCGGCGCATAACCCTCGACCTGACCGTGCCGAAAATCGACCAGCCTCGCATCAACTGATGCGGAGGAGGATGTTATGAAAACCCATAATTACGTTCAGGAGGCGTGGGAGGAGCGCTTTCAAATCAGACGCCGCCCGCTTTCGGGCAATCGCTTCGCAATCGGCTTCGCGATGGGCGCGGTCATGACCGGCGCAATGTTTTACTGGTTCGGCGCCGCAACCGCCGGATATATCGGACTTTAATCAAACGGAACTCGCATTTTTTCGCGCAGGAACCAGTTTCCTGAATGAGCGTTAGTGTGCGCAAACGCACAGGAGGGAGCGATGCATTTCCTTTCCCAGCGCCATGCGTTGATCGGTTATATGAGCGGCCTGTCGGTCATTCTCATGCTCATGCTGATCGTTTTTTCGGGCATCACCGCGATTCAAGGAAAGCGGGAAATCACCGCTTCCAAAATCTCGATGCTCGAGCGCTAGGCGCTATCTCACCAAAAGCTGCAACAAGAGCGGCACCAGAATCGCCGTGAGCAGGCCGTTCAAGCCGAGCGCAATGCCGGCGAACGTGCCCGCGAGCGGATTGACCTGGAACGCGCGCGCGGTGCCGAGCCCATGGGCGGCGAGGCCCGCCGCGAAGCCGCGTGCGGCGTAATTTTTCAAGCCGAGCAAGTTCATCAGCGGCGTGACAATGATCGCGCCGGTGATGCCCGTGCTGATGACGAGCACCGCCGTCAGCGCGGGCTCGGCCATGATTTTTTCCGCGATGCCCATGGCGATGGCGGCGGAAGCGGATTTCGGCGCCAGCGCCAATGTTGTCTGCGGACTGAGGCCGATCCACTGGGCGAGCATCACCGCGGATACGATGGCTGCCGTGCATCCCGCGATCAGCGCCACACTCATCGGGATCAGCGCGCGGCGGACCTGCGGCAGATGCCGGTACAGTGGCACGGCGAGCGCCACGGTCGCGGGCCCAAGCAGAAAGTGGACGAACTGCGCGCCGGCGAAATAGGCGGAGAATTTCGTTTCCGAAATCAGCAACAGACACGAAATGATGAAAATGCTCAGCGGCATCGGATTGGCGAGCGGATGGCGATTACAGGCAATCGAAATTCCATCCGCCACCAGATACGCAACCAGCGTCACCGTGAGCCAGAGCAGCGGCTGCCCGGATAGATAAACCCAGAGCTGGACGAGATCGGTCATTGGCGGCGCGCTTTCCGGCGCGAGGATTTCCGCGCCACATCGAGCCGCCCTTCCCCGTCGTCGCCGAGCATTCTCGAGACGCCCGCGAATGTCAGCGCCGTCACCGCCAGCGTAATCGCGGTGGACACCACGACGACGATGGCGATGCGCCAGCCTTCCGTGCCGAAGCGGTCGAGATGCTGCACGACGCCGACACCGGCGGGGACAAACAGCAGCGAAAGATGTTTCAGGATTCCGTCGGCGGTTTCATTGAGCGAATAGGGAAGCTCGATGTTCCAGACAAGCAACAAGAACAGCAGCACCATGCCGACGACCGGACCCGGCACCGGCATTTCGGTGAGCAGCACGAGCGCTTCGCCCGCAAGCTGGCAAACAAGAAAGGTCGCAAGCGCGTGCAGCATGGCGGCTCCCTTGCGACGCCGCCTTCAGACTTCGAAGAATCGGCCGAGCGCCTGTTGAGTTACGTCGAAAGTATCGGTGAATTCGCGGAATTCAACCAGCTTGCCGTTCCTGAAGCGCACGAAGTCGGCGATGCGGAAGGCCAGCATCCGGCCCGACGAGCGCTGGACGAATCGAACTTCGGACAAAACGGCGGCGCGCTCGCCGTCAACAATCATGTATTGAACATCGTATTTCTTCAGTTCGTAATCGTCGGCAATGCCGGCCAGGGCTTCGAGCACGGCGACCTTGCCCTTGCGCTGCCCGGCGAAGGAAAACACCTCGATCGGCGCGTGGATAACCCAATCAAGATTGTCATCGAGGAAAGCGGCAAAACGTTCGGCATCGCCCTTGGCATAGGCGTCGTACATCTGACGGACGTTAGCGCGCGTTTCTTCTGTATTCACGCTTGGCCCCTTAGCCCGACCATAGCAGAGTCGTGGGGCGGACGGCGGTAACAGTGTGGATATATTACAGGCTTGAAAGAAACGACCGGTAAGTCTGGTGGTTGCGAAGTGCGTCCTGTCCCGCCTGAATAAGCAGATCGACCGACTCTACCGGCAATTTGAAGCGTGTCGGCACTGTATTGAGCTGGCCCGCGCGGGCCTGTCCGAGCTGATCGAAGCTGACCCGGCCCACAAAGAATTTCACGTCCTTGCAATTCCATCCTGGCCCGGCGCCAAGTTTTTTCCGCTCGGCGGCGGAAAGTCCGCAGCGCCAGCGCACGATCTGCGCCTGCCAGTCGAACGTCGTGCGCTCAAAAGCCGTATAGCTGGCGCGAACGCTGGCATCGATGGCGGTGTCGGAAGCGGCACCTATCAATTCCGCACCACCCGGACCCTCTACTGTTTTTACCCAGTCCCCGGACGGAGCGCGTCCCGCATCGACAACCATGAACATCGCACGGCGGATTTTCACCGCCTGCTGCGGCGTCAGCGGCCCATACGGTGTGTCGGAAGATTCCCGCGCGATGGTGAAGCCCGATACGCCGAAATTATCCACGAGCCCGCCGTCGAGCAGTTTGATGTATTTCACCGAACCCGTGCGGTAACTGTTCAGCGCCAGCGAGAAGGCGCGCAACATCGGCGGCGAATTAGGATTGGCGATGGCTTTGACCGCCCAGGCCGGCAATGGGGCCGCGCATTTTTCTCCATAGGTCTCCAGCACGATCGGCGCGAACACCAGCGGCACCGCCGCGGATGCGGCGACCGCATTGGACAACTTGTAGGATGCAAGATCGCTGCAAATGGCTTCGAATGCCGTCCGCCCGAATACGAACGGCGTGCGGTTATAAATATCCGAGGCATTGATCCAGACACGGGGGCGGCGGTCCGCGCGCAACTGCGCGAAGGTGGCGCCATCAAACAAATTCGCGTCGAGCCAGTTTGGAAATTGGCCGGTGTTCAGTCCGCCGCCAAGTCCCGCGGCGACGGTGGCCGGGCCGATATGCGTAATCATCCCCGCTTCGGCATCACGGATCAAAAACCGCTCGCGGAAATCGGCAAGTCCTTCCCGGCGCTTTAGGCCGAAATAGGCGGCGGTGACCGAGCCGCCGGAAACACCGGAAACAAAATCAATGCGCTCGGTGAGCGGAATGTTCGTGGAACTGCGCGGCAGTTGCGCCGTATCCAGTTCCTTCAATACCCCGAACGAAAAAGCCGCGGCCCGCATCCCGCCGCCGGAGAAGGTCAGCCCGATCAGGAGATCGTCGGTGTAGCTGGGCGCCTCCGACCCGCCGCCGGCGCCGGTGAGCGGATTGGCGGAAGCCGATGTGATGGGAAGATTGGCCGGCAAATTATGCAGCGACGCGCACGATGCCAAAAGCACCGATGCCGACGCCGCAATGATCGCCATGCCAAAACGCATACGCATACAAAATCCGCCTCGGTCAGGATCGAGTGCCCGCATAACAAAGGCGAGTTACGATTGCGTCAAGCTGGGGTATTCCCCGATTTCCCTTAAACCGCCCACCACTTGTCCTTGGGCTGGAAACGGCCCGCCGCCTGCTCGATCACGGCGCCGAGGGAAAACAGCTCTTCTTCGCCAAACGGCTTGCCGATCAACTGTAATCCGAGCGGCAGGCCGTTGTGGTCGAGGCCCGCCGGGACCGCGATACCGGGCAGTCCCGCCATGTTCACGGTCACCGTGAAAATATCATTCAGATACATTTCCGTCGGATCGCCGCCGGATTTTTCGCCGATGTGATCACGCTGGAGTGCGGCCGGGGCAACCCGC
>CAZUJE010000015.1:0-16860 GCA_964620215.1 uncultured Hyphomicrobiales bacterium | reverse complement strand
GGGGCTTCCTGCCGGCGCGGATAATAGGCGTCGTAGTAGCCCGCTGACAGAACGTAAGTGCCGATCAGCACGCGGCGCGTGACTTCATGGCCGAAGCCGGACGCCCGCGTCTTCTCATACATATCGATGATGTCGCGGCCCTGCTCCCGCAACCCGTAGCGGACGCCGTCATAGCGCGCGAGATTGGAGGACGCTTCGGCGGGCGCCACGATGTAATAAGCCGGCAGCGCGTATTTGGTGTGCGGCAGAGAAATATCGACGATCTCCGCGCCCGCCGCCTTCAGCCATTCGCGTCCCGCTTCCCACGGCTTGTCGATTTCCTCCGGCATTCCCTCCACGCGATATTCGCGCGGAATTCCGATTTTCATTCCCTTCACCGATTTTCCGATCGCTTTTTCGTAATCGGGAACGGAAATATCAACCGACGTTGAATCTTTCGCGTCATATCCCGCCATCGAGCGCATCAGGATCGCGGCATCCTTCACCGTGCGCGCGAACGGACCGGCCTGATCGAGCGACGATGCGAAGGCGACAATGCCCCAGCGCGAACAGCGTCCATAAGTCGGCTTCATGCCGACAATGCCGGTGAAGGCGGCGGGCTGGCGGATCGAGCCGCCGGTGTCGGTGCCGGTGGCGCCGAGACAGAGTTCGGCCGCGACCGCCGCCGCCGAACCACCGGACGAGCCACCGGGAACGAGCGGCGCGTTGGAGCCTTTTCGCCGCCACGGCGAAGTCACCGGGCCGAAATGCGATGTCTCGTTGCTCGATCCCATCGCGAATTCGTCGTTGTTAGTTTTTCCAAGCAGGACAGCGCCATCGCGCCATAAATTCGCGGTGACAGTCGATTCATATGGCGGCACGAAATCGCCGAGGATTTTCGAACTGGCGGTGGTGCGGATGCCTTCGGTGCAGAACAGGTCTTTGATCCCGAGCGGGATGCCTTCGAGCGGTCCGGCCTTTCCCGAAGCGATGCGCTCGTCGCTCGCCTTCGCCATCTTCCGTGCGTGTTCGGGCGTTTCCAGAATATAGGCGTTGAGATCCCTCGCCTTTTCCATCGCCTGCACATGGGCGTCCGCGAGTTCGCGCGCGGAAAATTTCTTCGCGCGCAATCCATCGCGGGCTTCGGTGAGCGTCAGGGAAGTCAGCGTGGACAAATTCTACTCCACGACTTTGGGGACGAGGTAAAACCCGTCGTTGCTCTGCGGCGCGTTCGAGAGCACTTTCTCGGGGATGCCGCCGTCAGTGACTTTATCCTCGCGCATTTTCAGCTTCATCGGCGTCACCGAAGTCATTGGCTCGACGCCGTCCACATTCACTTCGTTGAGCTGTTCGGCGAATTTCAGCACCGCATTAATCTCGCCGCGCCAGTGCGGGATCTCGGAATCCTCGACGGAGATGCGCGCTAGGCGGGCGATGCGGCGGACAGTGTCGTCGTCAACGGACATGGATTCTTTCCAGATTTCTCGCGCCTAATAGCAGAGACTTTGCTGTGGGCAAACTTACTCCTTCCCGCGATGCAGTTGCATCCGGGTGATGCTTTTTTCGTGCTGCAAGTCGGATAAATCCGACTTGCAGTGGGGAGACTGAGCGCCGAAAGGCGCAAGGTCTTCCGTTGTGCCTGCTCTGCGAAAAGCAGGCTTCGCCTTCCAGCGCTCCATCGCGGCGTCTTCCTTACGATCCGGGCCGCGCTTTTCGTGTGAGAGGCCGAAGCCTCCCTCCGTCAGCCATGCTCCTGGCAGGCGGGCGTAATGCCGCCGGGCGGAGCCCCGGACCGCCCCGGCCCCTGTGTGCGAGACAGGAACGGAGGCGCCGCCTCCCGCTCCACTTCACGAACGCCTCTAGAAGCGTCCCCGTGAGCGGGAGTGCGCAGAGTTTAACGGAGGTTTTGGAGGCGGGGATAAGGCTGCGCAACAGACTGAAAAGTAACGCAAATCAAAAATGTCGCAAGAACAATACGCGCAAGACTTTGAAAAAAAGATCAGCGCTTGGAATGAATAAAAGAACATATCCAAAAAAAGCTAAAACAATACAAATCGTAAGTGTGAAACGGTTTCGTGTATTATTGCGGTAGAAATTCTCGATCAAAATAGAACGTAATAGCCCTTCATGTTTGCTTTTTGCGGTGTTCCAATCTGCACTACTCACATCCCGACTATTTCCTATTTGTGGGCCTAAGGCTCGATCAAGAAAAAGTTCAAAATCGGCGGTGTAATACTTCCCATGCTGCGTATGATGTCCTTTTGTTGAAATCTCATCATCTATCCTGATGTAATCAGCAATCGTGTAATGAACTAATGCTTTTTCTACATATTGAAATTCGTTTGTACCCACCCGAAAAACATATGGGCGATAACGCCGATAGAGAATATTTGATAGCCCAAGAAAAATCAGTCCAAAATAAATGAAGTTTAATCTGGCATTCGCACTCAATGTGTACGGTAGCGAAAGTGTGTTTTCTTTAGCCAAACGATCAAATGAAATGTGGCTAGAGATCGTATCATTGAACAAAATCAAATATCCAATGACTGGGACTGCCATTGCTGATTTTGCAATCCATCCATCGAAGAGAAAAACATACTTGGACCAGCCATAATTATATAAAAATCGGAACGAGAAAGTGGTCCACCAATTTCTAATATTGATCATTGGGTATCCGTTGCAGCGTCGCTCAAAACAACCGCGTCATCCGGAAGAAAAACGCGAACCAGCACAGGCCGGCGCTCAGCAGGAAATTCCCGCAATAGCCGATCCAGGCGATCACCGTTGCATAGGGCGCGCGGGCAGCGCCCGAGAGCGCCAAGTAGGAAGCGGCGAGCAAAACCAGTTCGCTGACGAGCAGCATGAACTGAAGACTGTCGAACGGAATGCCGAAACGAAACAGGCGCGGCAGCAGATACGCCAATATCGCCACCGCGACGATCATGTTCAGGATGGCGACGGGTTTGAAACCCTTTCGCAGCAGAAACACCGCGACGAGCGCCGCAACATGCGCGATGACCGCGAACAGCGAAGCCGCCTGAAAGATCGTGTTGTTCGACAGAAGCTGACTTTGCATTGCTACCTTTTTCCCGCGAGCGTTTGCATCCGCTCCTGAGTTTCGCTGACGAGCAACTTAACCAGATCGCCAGCGGGCATGGCGCGGCCGATGGAGGTCGCCGCACCCGACCACAGCGGCGAGAAATCGCCTGAGCCGTTTGCCTCGGCCTTCGCGCGCAGGGGTGCCAGCGCATTCGCAGGCAGCGGAAATTGCGGAAGCCATTCGGAAACCGGCCCCTGCTCCATCATGACGCGATTTCGGATGCCGCGGGCGAGTTTGCCGGTTATGACATTGGTGAGCACGGTCTCCTCCGGCAACGCGGTCTTCAGCGCGGCGCGGTGAGGTTTCGAAACTTTCGATTCCGGGCAATGCAGGAAAGCGGTTCCAATCTGCACGGCGGATGCTCCGAGCGCGAACGCCGCCGCGATCCCGCGTCCATCCATGATGCCGCCCGCGGCCACCACCGGCACTTTCACCGCGTCGGCGATCAACGGCAGCAACACGAATGTGCCAACCTGCGTTCGCATGTCTTGCGTCAGAAACATCCCGCGATGGCCGCCAGCCTCCATCCCCTGCGCGATGATGATGTCCGCGCCATGCGCCTCAAGATAACGCGCTTCCAGCACGGTCGTTGCCGAAGAGATGACCACGCAACCCGCGTCCTTCACCCGCTTGAGCAGGCGCGGCTCTGGCAGACCGAAATGAAAGCTCGCGACCTTCGGTTTGATTTCGACCACCATGTCGCAATGCTCGTCAGTGAACGGCGTGCGCTGAGGCGACGGGATGGACATGTTGGGATCGAGGCCAAGCTCGGCATAATAAGGAGCAAGACTGTTGCGCCAGTCGGCTTCCCGCTTGTTGTCCCGCTCCGGTGGTGTGTACGTGAAGAAGGCAAGCATGAATGGCTTGCTGGAAAGCTCACGGTATTTCCGCACATGCTCGCGCGCGGTTTCGGCATTCAGCATCGCGCAGGGAATGGCGCCGAGCCCGCCCGCCTCCGCCACCGCGGCACCCAGCTCCCAATCCATCGCGCCGGCCATCGGCGCCACGATGATCGGGTGTTCAATGCCGATAAGCTCGGTAATCCGGCGGTCGGGCCACATGGCGTTCCTCTCCGCTATCGAAGTATAGGCGCACGGTCACAGGCCATGCTACGCGCTTCCTGATGGCCGCTTCCATTATTGAAATATCAAGCCTGCCTTCGCTTCTGGCGAAGGACGCGCGGCTGTTCGGGCTGGACCTCGGCGAAAAAACCATCGGCATTGCTCTTTCCGATACGAGGCGGACCATCGCGACGCCGCTGGAAACGATAAGCCGCACGAAATTCCGAGCCGACGCGGACAAGCTGCTGGCGCTCGCGATCAAGCACGATGTCGGCGCGCTGGTGATCGGCCTGCCGCTGAACATGGACGGCTCCGAAGGCCCGCGCGTGCAATCGACCCGCGCATTTGTGCGCAGCCTCGCGCCGCTGACCGAACTTCCCATCGCGTTCTGGGACGAGCGCCTCACCACCGCGGCCGTGGAGCGAACGCTGATTGAGGCGGATGCATCGCGAAAGCGCCGCGGCGAAGTCGTGGACAAGATGGCCGCCGCCTATCTTTTGCAGGGCGCTTTGGACAGACTGGGCTTCGGCTGAAATTTCCATGCTCCCCGTCCTTGAAGCGCTCGTCCCCGTCTTTCTCGTGATCGCGCTCGGCGTCGCCCTCAAGCACACGCTGTTGCCGAATGTGTCGGCGTGGGATGCGTTCGAGCGCATCACCTATTTCGTTTTGTTTCCGGCGCTGCTGTTTCTCACCACCGCGACCGCGGATCTGAAAAACGTGCCGGTGGGCGCCGTGGGCGGCGCGCTGTTCACGGCAGTAATTGCGATGGCGCTGCTCACGCTGCTGCTGTGGCTCCTGCTCTCGCGCGCCTTCTCGCTTTCGAGGCCGGCTTTTACTTCCGTGTTTCAGGGCGCCACGCGCTGGAACACCTATGTCGCGCTCGCCATCGCGGGCGGCCTGTTTGGTGCATCCGGCATCGCGCTGACTTCGGTGGCGATTATCGCGATGGTGCCGCTTCTGAATTTTCTCTGCGTGCTGGTGCTGGCCTGGTTCGCCTCGGAAAAATCTCCCGACGCGCGCAAGGTTCTCGACCAGCTTGTGCGCAATCCGCTGATTTGGTCGGTGCTGGCCGGCATGGCGGTCAATCTCGCGGGCCTCACGCTGCCGAAAATCGCGATCAGCTTCATCGACATCATGGGGCGCGGCTCGCTGACGCTCGGCCTGCTGGTGGTGGGCGGCGGGCTTGAACTGAAGAAACTCATCAAGCCGAATCTGGCGGTGGCGGTTTCGACAATCCTGA
Source organism: uncultured Hyphomicrobiales bacterium (assembly GCA_964620215.1). Taxonomy (GTDB): domain Bacteria; phylum Pseudomonadota; class Alphaproteobacteria; order Rhizobiales; family Xanthobacteraceae; genus JAUSIF01. Next base: position 11,480 of record CAZUJE010000015.1, on the reverse strand, counting down.
AACTCGCGCTCATGCCTTTAATCGCGATTTCACTCGGCTACTGGCTGGGGCTTTCCGGCATGGCGCTTACTGTCGTCGCCATCGCATCGAGTATGCCCACGGCACCCGGCTCCTACATCCTCGCCCGCCAGATGGGCGGCGACGCGCCCCTGATGGCGCGCATCATCACGACGGAAACGGTACTCGCGGCACTGACGATTCCGCTGGCGCTTGCGGCAGCGAAAATCCTCGCGCCTTAGAGCATGATCCCGAAAAGTGGGAACCGGTTTTCAGAAAAGATCATGCTCAAACAAATAAGCGAACGGCGGGCTTGCGCCCGCCGTTGCATCGTAGCCTCAACTCTTAACTGGTTCGGCTTAGCACCAGCCCCAGTAACCCTGCCCGCGATACGGGCCGGTCTGGTACCAGCACTTCTCCCGCGGACCATAGGCATAAACGGGTTCACGGTAGCCGCGGTAGTAGTAAGGTGCAGCCAGGGCGGCACCGAGCGCCACGCCACCGAGCCCATAGGCCCAGTAACGGCCGCGACGGCCAACCTGAATAACGTCGTCCGTATTGGCGGTCTTCAGCGCTTCCTGACCGAGGCCGATCGGAGCAGCCGTCGCCGGTACACTTGCAGCCAGCGCCGCGGCGAAGCCAAGGGCGGCGGCGGAGATCAGAAACTTCGATTTCATGAGAACTTCTCCTTTTTTCGCGCGCACATATCCCAGCGCGATCTGCGGGGATAATTGATTTCCCCCCGTGAATGTTCCCTGAATAGATTGCGGCGCGTTCGTGGCGACTAATCACGCATTCGCGATTTAGCGGCCTGAACGGGCTCCATTACAAAATTGTAAGCTGCCGGATAACGGCTTGTAACTTTGCGCCGGGCGCGACCGGAACCATGACGAGCAAGACTTCCGGTCTGCGCGGCATGGTTAATCCCCCTGAATTCGCCACAGGAAATTTTACGCCAAAACAAAACGCCGCTTGCGGAGTCGCGCTGCGAGGTCTAACCAGTCGCTTTCAGGATGAACATTCGAACGACAGCCGGATTCACGCTGAGCCAAAAGCACCTGCTCGGCATTGAAGGGCTTTCAGCCGGTGACATTTCCGGCCTCCTGGATCTTTCCGAAGAATTCGTCGAGTTGAACCGCCGGGTCGAAAAAAAGACCGCGACACTGCGCGGGCGCACGCTCATCAATCTTTTCTTCGAATCTTCCACCCGCACGCAGGCGAGCTTCGAAATCGCCGGAAAACGCCTCGGCGCCGACGTCATGAATATGTCGGTTGCCTCTTCTTCCATGCGCAAGGGCGAGACGCTGCTCGATACCGCCGCCACGCTGAACGCGATGCATCCCGATCTGATCGTCGTCCGCCATCATGCTTCCGGCGCGGTCGAGCTTTTGTCCCAAAAAGTGGAATGCTCGGTCATCAATGCCGGCGACGGCGCGCACGAGCATCCGACGCAGGCGCTTCTGGACGCCCTCACCATCCGCCGCAACAAGGGGCCGATCGACAAACTCACGGTGGCGATCTGCGGCGACATCCTGCACAGCCGCGTCGCCCGCTCCAACATCATCCTGCTGAACACGCTCGGCGCGCGCGTGCGCGTGGTGGCGCCGACGACGCTGCTGCCCTCCCATGTGGAGCGGCTTGGCGTCGAGGTTCACCGCGACATGCGCGAAGGCCTACGCGGCGCGGACATCGTGATGATGCTGCGGCTCCAGCGCGAACGCATGAACGGCTCGCTCATTCCTTCTTCCAAGGAATACTTCCACTATTACGGGCTCGATGCCGCGAAACTGAAATTCGCCAAGCCCGATGCGCTGGTCATGCACCCCGGCCCGATGAACCGCGGCGTGGAAATCGACAGTGCCGTGGCCGACGGCGCGCAGTCACTCATTCAGGAACAGGTGGAAATGGGCGTCGCCGTGCGCATGGCCGTGCTCGAAGCACTCGCGCGGAATTTGCCGAATGCCTGAAGCAGTAAATCCTTTTCTCGCGTTTTTCCTGATGCTGATGAAACGCCAGATGCAGTTTCTGGCAGTCATCGGCGCGGCCACTATTTTCTTCGCGCTCTATGGCTACGGCGTGTCATGGATCAGCTTCTGGATCGCGTTCATGACCGCGGTCGTACTCGGCATGTTCTACGCGCTGACCTGGTTCTGGCGCGGCGTATTTCAGTCGATGATGAACAGGCAAAGCTGACATGCTGACTGACCGCCGCCCGATCCTGCTAACGAACGCGCGCGTGATCGATCCGTCGCGCGATCTCGATCAGGTGGGCGATGTATTAATCGCCGACGGCCTCATCAGGGAAGCGGGGAAAAATGTCCGCTCCGCCGGCGTGCCGGAAGGCGCCGAAGTCGTCGATTGCAGCGGCCGGGTGGTGGCGCCGGGCCTTGTGGACATGCGCGCCTTCATCGGCGAACCGGGCGCGGAACATCGCGAGACGCTTGCCTCCGCGAGCCTTGCGGCGGCGGCGGGCGGTGTGACAACGGTTGTTTGTCAGCCCGAAACCGATCCGCCCATCGACGATCCGGCGACGGTCGATTATGTGATGCGCCGCGCGCGCGACACCGCCATCGTTCACATCCACCCGATGGCGGCGCTCACGAAAAAGCTTGAAGGCAAGGAGATGACCGAATTCGGCCTTCTCCGCTCCGCCGGCGCGGTCGCCTTCACGGACGGCATGAAGAGCGTGATGAACGCGCAGGTGTTTCGCCGCGCCCTCACCTACGCCGCCGACTTCGACGCGCTGATCGTGCATTACACCGAGGACACCAATCTCGTTGGCGACGGCGTGATGAACGAAGGCGAATACGCCGCGCGCCTCGGCCTTCTCGGCATTCCCACCGCCGCCGAGACCGTGATGCTGGAGCGCGACCTGCGCCTCGTGGCGGAAACGGAATGCCGTTACCACGCCGCCAGCATCACCTGCCGGGATTCGCTCGATGTGCTTCGCCGCGCGAAGGATGCGGGCCTTCCGGTGACCGCGTCGGCATCGATCAATCATGTCGCGCTGAATGAAATCGACATCGGCAGCTACCGCACCTTTCTAAAAGTCTCGCCGCCGCTGCGCGCCGAGGAAGACCGGCAGGCGCTCGTCGCCGCGGTGAAGAAAGGCCTGGTGGATTCGATCGTGTCCGATCACAACCCGCAGGACGTGGAAACAAAACGCCTGCCCTTCGCGGAAGCGGCCTCCGGCGCAGTCGGACTGGAAACCATGCTGCCGGTCGGTCTGCGTCTCGTTCACGACGGCTCTCTGCCGCTGCTGAAGCTCATCAAAGCCCTGTCCACGCGGCCCGCGGAACTTTTGGGAATTCAGGGTGGGAGCTTGCGCGCGGGCGCCCATGCGGATGTCATCGTGTTCGATCCGGATGTACCGTGGGTGCTGAACCGCACGTCCCTGAAATCGCGCTGTCACAACACGCCTTTTGACGAGGCGAAACTGACAGGCCGCGTGCTGCGGACCATTGTTGCCGGACGGACGGTGTACGAGTACGTTTGACACCCGTTCCCAATCACTTTTTTTAAAAAGTTCCATGCCGCAGAGGCGACGCCAGACACTCAATCTGCTCCGTCTGGCCATGCTGGGCGCGGTTGTTGCGCCCATAGCGCTGTTCACCTACGCCTCATGGAATCAATATCGAACCGCCTGGCGGGCGGCCGACGAGCGCATCGAACGCAATCTCGACGTGCTGAGCGAACATGCCAACAAGATATTCCAGTCTATCGAGATTGGCTTCGTGGCCGTCGAGGAAATGATCGATGAGCTTTCCGACGAACAAATTATTGCCCGGGAAAAGGAGCTTCACGAGCGGCTGAAGAAGATTGGATCCACGCTGGCCGAAGTCCAGGGCATCTGGATTTACGACCGGAACGGCCGGGCGCTAGCAAGCGGCAGGATTTTTCCCGCTCCGCAAATAAATTATTCCGATCGAGAATATTTTTCCGCTCACATCGCGAGAGATGTGGGTTTATTCATCGCCGATTTTCAGACCGCTCAATCAGTGCCCGGCGATCCTTTTTTTACGGTTAGTCACAGACGCAAGAACGTAAATGGCGCGTTCAACGGCGTGATCGCGTTTTCCATTCTGTCCAATGACATTTCCCGTTTTTATGAGCGCGCCGGACAGCGCACCAATGGCGCCTATTTCGCGATGCTGCGTTCCAACGGTTCGTTTCTGGCCCGTTTTCCCGGCCCGCTGCAAAAGCCGGTGCAGCTAACTCCACAAACCGGCTTCCAGTTAACGGTCGCAAAAACTCCGGAAGGCGGAATCTACGATACCGGCTCCATCATTGACGGCATTCAAAGACGCATCGGCACGCGCAGACTGACGTCCTACCCGGTTTATGTGAGCGCGGGCATCGAAAGCTCCGCCGTCGTGTCTGAATGGTTGTGGGCGATGGCCTCTCATCTGATTTTTGGAATTCCAGCCACCCTTGTTCTGTTCGGCGTGGTCGGACTCGCGTTGCGCAGGAGCAAGAGCCTCCACGACGAAATCGAAAAGCGGGAAATTGCCGAGGCTTCGTTGCGGCAAGCGCATCGCATGGAAGCGGTCGGCAATCTCACCGGCGGCATCGCACACGACTTCAACAATCTGCTGATGGTCATCCTCGGCAATCTGGAGATCGCGAAGAAGCAGCTCAATAACTGGACGGATACCAGCCGTTCCCGGCTGGAGCGCGTTATCGATAATGCGTCCATGGGCGCGCAACGCGCAGCCACTCTCACCCAGCGCCTGCTTGCCTTCTCGCGCCGCCAGCCGCTCGATCCCAAGCCGCTGAATCCGGCAAAACTCGTCGCGGGGATTTCCGATCTCCTGCGGCGCGCGCTCGGCGAAACCGTCGATCTCGAAATCGTCGGCGCGGGCGGGCTGTGGCAAACCGAAGTCGATCAGGCGGAGCTTGAATCGGCAATCCTGAATCTGGCGCTGAATTCGCGCGATGCGATGCCGAAAGGCGGCAAACTCACCATCGAAACCGGCAACATCTTTCTTGACGAAAATTACGCCAAGCAAGGAAACGACATAGCGCCCGGCCAGTATGTCATGGTCTCCGTATCCGATACCGGCACAGGAATGCCGAAGACTGTGATCGAACGTGCGTTCGAGCCGTTCTTCACCACGAAGGAAAGCGGCCAGGGCACCGGTCTCGGCCTGAGCCAGGTTTATGGCTTCGTGAAGCAGTCGGGCGGGCACGTGAAGATTTACAGCGAGCCGGGCCTTGGCAGTTCCGTGAAAATCTATCTGCCGCGCTCCCATGCCACGGCGCAGGAACTCCAGCAGAAACCGGATGAAATCATTGGGTCGAGCGGAAATGAGAAAGTCCTCGTCGTGGAAGATGACGATGACGTCCGTGAATTCGTGGTCGAGACGCTGCGCGAACTGAACTACAACGTGATGGGCGCGGCCAATGCCGATCAGGCGCTGATGATTGTTTCTGGCGACCGCTTCGAGTTCGACCTGCTGCTCACCGATGTGGTGCTGCCGGGCAAGAATGGCCGCGAACTCGCGGAGGAAATCAAGAACAAGCGGCCGGATGTGCGGGTGCTGTTCATGACCGGCTACTCGCGCAATGCCATCGTGCATCACGGCCGCCTCGATCCTGGCGTGGACCTGCTCCAGAAGCCGGTCACGCAGGAGGCGCTGGCCATGCGCGTGCGCGAGATGCTTGACGCCAAAGGGGCGCGTGGCTGAACCTGTCGGCGGAACGGCTAACAAGAACCGCGCAAGGCTGGGGAAATCAATGTTGAATGCATGGACGAGCGGGCTGGCCGCCCTCGCCTTCGGCTATCTGCTCGGCTCGATTCCGTTCGGACTGATCTTCACCCGGCTGGCGGGCCTCGGCGACGTGCGCCAGATCGGCTCCGGCAATATTGGCGCAACCAATGTGCTGCGCACCGGCAACAAGAAAATAGCCGCCGCGACTCTGCTTGCGGATTTGCTGAAAGGCACCATCGCGGTCGCCATTGTTTACAAATTTTTCGGACGGGACGCGGCATTGGCTGCCGGCCTCGGCGCGTTTCTCGGACATATCTTCCCGGTCTGGCTGAAATTCAAAGGCGGCAAGGGCGTCGCCACCTATATCGGCGTGATCCTCGGCCTGTTCTGGCCGGCGGCACTCGTGTTCGGCATCGCCTGGGCGTGCGTTGCCGCGATCTCCCGCTATTCCTCGCTGTCAGCTTTGATTGCCAGCATCATCAGCACGGCGTTTTTGTTTGCATTGAATCTGATGCCGGTAGCCTTGCTGGTCGCGTTTATGTCGGCGGTTATCTGGCTGAAACACATGCCGAACATCAAACGACTGCTGGCCGGCACCGAACCCAAGATCGGCACGCGCGGATGAAAGACGGGCGCGACTATGTCCGCCTGACCGATGCCCAGCGCCTCGACTGGCTGCGCCTGATCCGCTCCGAAAATGTCGGCCCCCGCACGTTCCGCGCGCTCATCAATCAGTATGCGGGCGCCGCGAAAGCCATCGAAAATCTGGGCGATCTCGCGCGGCGCGGCGGGCGGAGCGATCTGAAAATCACAAGCCGCGCCGAAGCGGAAACCGAAATGGCGGAGGCAAAACGCCACGGCGTGCGTTTCATCGCAATCGGCGAGGAAGAATATCCAGCACGGCTGCGCGAAACGGACGATGCCCCGCCGTTGCTCGCCGTGCGCGGACAAATCCCCGCGCTTGCCCGCGACGGCGTCGCCATCGTCGGCGCACGCAATGCGTCCGCGGCGGGTATGCGTTTTGCCAGCAAGCTCGCCCGCGAAATCGGCGAAGCGGGTTTCGTGACCATCTCCGGCCTCGCGCGCGGGATCGATTCAGCGGCGCACAACGCCTCGCTTTCCACCGGCACCATCGCCGTGCTCGCGGGCGGCCATGACAGGATTTATCCGGCTGAGCATTTTGGTCTCGTGGAGGAAATCGTGAAACACGGCGCCGCCGTCTCTGAGATGCCGATGGGCTGGGAGCCCCGCGCTCGCGACTTTCCCCGCCGCAATCGCATCATCGCGGGGATGGCCGTGGGCATTGTCGTCGTGGAAGCAGCCGAGCGTTCCGGCTCGCTGATTACCGCGCGGCTTGCGCTGGAGGCGGGCCGTGAAGTGTTCGCCGTTCCCGGCTCGCCGATCGACCCGCGCTCGAGCGGCACCAACCGCCTGCTCAAACAGGGCGCATCGCTCGTCACGTCGGCCGCCGATGTGATTGAAGCAATCGGACCGATCGTGCGAAAAATGAAGCCGCCCGTGCCCATGCGCGAGCCTGCGCAGACGGAAAACCCATCGCCTTCGCCGGAAGCAAACGACGCGCTGCGGATGAAAATTTCCCGGCTGCTCAGTCACACGCCGGTTTCAATCGACGAGCTTGCGCGCCTCGCCGATGCGCAGGCGGGCGCCGTTCAGATTGTGTTGCTCGAACTTGAACTCGCCGGACGCCTCGCGCGGCATGGCGGCGGACTGGTTTCCTCGCCGTAAATTTTTGCAACCAGTGTCTTTGCCATGACACTTTGCCAAGACACCGCCGGGTCACGCGGCTCACTCAGCCAAACCAGCCGCCTTGTCGCCGGAGTTTTTCGCCGCTTCGAGCTGCACAAGTTCAAGCAGGTAGGTCAGCGTCGCCAGATCGTGACGCTCGACCATCCTCTTTAAATCCCGCGCGAGAGTAGCCACATAGGCTGCGACGTCTTCCTGTGAAGCCGCCGAAACAGTGTCTCCTGCCCGCGCGATGAATGCGCTCGCGCTCTCGTCGGCCATGGGCCTCTTGGCCTTTCGCCCCCGCATAGGCGTCCGAACAAAGGTAGATCAAAGGTCGTATTACCACAATACTCCCGTAAAAGTTGTATCTAATTATCCCCGATTTCAGGCCGTCTATTTGACTTCGGACCCTCAAATGGCCTAGTTCGCCGCCCACGCGCGGGTTGGACCCGCGCTTTTTGCTGATTCCGCAAACCAACGAGCACTAATGAACGTCGTCATTGTCGAGTCGCCGGCCAAGGCGAAAACGATCAACAAATACCTCGGCTCCGATTACGAGGTGATCGCCTCTTATGGCCACGTGCGCGACCTGCCGCCGAAAGACGGCTCGGTTTCCCCCGACGACGATTTCAAGATGATCTGGCAGGTCGATCCGAAGGCGCAGAAGCGCCTGAACGAGATCGCCGCCGCCGTGAAGGACGCCGACAAGCTGATCCTCGCCACCGACCCCGACCGCGAGGGCGAAGCGATCTCCTGGCATGTGCTTGAGATTTTACGCGAAAAGAAGGTGCTCGAAGGCAAGAAGATCGAGCGCGTCGTCTTCAACGCCATCACGAAACAAGCCGTCTCCGAGGCGATGGCCAATCCGCGCGAGATCGACGCCGCGCTGGTGGATGCCTATCTCGCCCGCCGCGCTTTGGATTATCTCGTCGGCTTCACTCTCTCTCCCGTTCTCTGGCGCAAACTGCCGGGCTCCCGTTCGGCCGGCCGCGTGCAGTCTGTTTCGCTTCGGCTCGTCTGCGACCGCGAGCTTGAGATCGAGAAGTTCCAGCCGAAGGAATACTGGTCGCTCGCAGCCCTGCTCGCGACCCCGCGCAATGAAACTTTTGAAGCGCGTCTTGTCGGCGCCGACGGGAAAAAGATCACCCGCCTCGACATCGGCTCCGGCGACGAGGCGAAGGCTTTCAAGGAAGCGCTTGAGAAGGCCGAATTCAAGGTTTCGTCCGTCGAGGCGAAACCCGCGAAACGAAATCCCTATGCGCCCTTCTCCACTTCCACGATGCAGCAGGAAGCAAGCCGCAAGCTCGGCTTCGCGCCCGCGATCACCATGCGCGTCGCGCAGCGTCTGTATGAAGGCGCCGACATCGGCGGCGAAACGGTCGGTCTCATTACTTATATGCGCACCGACGGCATCGAGCTGGACGGCAGCGCCATCGCCGGCGCTCGCCGCGTGATCGAAGCCGAATACGGCGCAAACTATGTCCCTTCAAGTCCGCGCGTGTACAAGAACAAATCCAAGCACGCACAGGAAGCGCACGAAGCGGTGCGTCCCACCGATCTCTCGCGCAAGCCGAAAGACGTCGCGCGTTATCTCGAATCCGATCAGGCAAAGCTCTATGAATTGATCTGGCTGCGCACCATCGCGAGCCAGATGGAATCCGCCGAGCTTGAGCGCACCACCGTGGACATCGCCGCGAATGTCGCGGGCCGCACGCTGGATATGCGCGCCACGGGCACCGTTATCAAATTCGACGGCTTCCTCACACTCTATCACGAAGATCAGGACGACCCGACTTCCGACGACGATGATGCGAACCGCCTGCCGGAAGTGAAGCAAGGCGAAACGCTGCAAAAACGCGAGATCAAGGCCGACCAGCATTTCACCGAGCCGCCGCCGCGTTTCTCCGAAGCCTCGCTCGTGAAGCGCATGGAAGAACTCGGCATCGGCCGTCCTTCGACCTACGCCTCGACGCTACAGGTGCTGCGTGACCGCGGCTATGTCCGCGTCGACAAGAAACGGCTCATTCCCGAAGACAAGGGCCGCGTCCTGACCGTGTTCCTGGAATCCTTCTTCCTGCGCTATGTCGAATACGATTTCACCGCCAGCCTCGAGGAAAAGCTCGACGAGATCGCCAACCACGATCTCGACTGGAAGGAAGTCCTGCGCGACTTCTGGAAGGATTTCATCGCGGCGGTGAACGACATCAAGGAGCTGCGCATCACCAACGTGATCGACGCGCTCGATGAGGTGCTTGGACCACATATTTTCCCGCCGAAGGAAGACGGCAGCGATCCGCGCCTGTGCCCGACCTGCGGCAACGGCCGGCTTGGTTTGAAGATGGGCCGTTTCGGCTCCTTCGTCGGCTGCTCGAATTATCCCGAATGCCGCCACACGCGGCCATTGAACGACTCCAGCGGCGTTGCGGGCACGAAGGTGCTCGGCACCGATCCGAAAGCCAATCTGGAAGTGACGCTGCGCGGCGGACGCTTTGGTCCTTACGTTCAGCTCGGCGAAGCCGTGGAAGGCGAGAAGCCGAAACGCGCGGGCCTGCCGAAAGGCACCGATCTCGACGCGGTCGATCTCGACTTCGCGCTCGGCCTGCTTGCGCTGCCGCGTGATGTCGGCCCGCATCCGGAAGACGGTGAGATGATTATCGCCGGCATCGGGCGCTTCGGCGCCTATATCAAGCACGGCACGATGTACGCCAATCTTGAAGAAGGCGATGAGGTCATGAATATCGGCCTCAACCGCGCGGTTGTTTTGCTCGCGGAAAAAGCCGCCCGGCCTTCACGCAAGCGGGGTGCTCCCGCCGGCACGCCGCTCGGCGATCATCCGACGCTTGGCGGGCCGGTGACGCGGCATGACGGACGCTATGGGCCGTATGTGAAGCACGGCAAGATCAATGCGACGATCCCGGATAATATCGATCCGCTCGCGATCACGCTTGAACAGGCGGTCGATCTCATCAAGGCGCGCGCCGAAAAGACCGGCGTGAAGCAGAAGGCCGAGAAGAAGCCGAAGGCTGCGAAGGCCAAAAAACCTAAGCAGGAAAAGGCCGCGAAGGCTGAGGGCGAGGAAAAGCCGAAAAAGGCCAAGGCGCCGAAGAAGAAAAAAGCCAAGGCCGAAGACGGCGCGCCCGCTCCCAAGACCGAGCCGGAACCAGTTCAGGACTGACGAATTACGTCACCATCATTTTGTCATCGTCCGCGCAAGCGGACGATCCAGTAATCACGAATCTCACCATATACTGATGCCCCGCCTCCGCGGGGCATGACATGATAGAACCAGATCAAATCTCTTACGGAATCCCGCTTGCCGAAAAAACCCAAGAATCCAAACAAGAAACCGAAATCCCAAACGCCGCCCACGCGCGAGCAGTTGCTCGCATTCATTCAGGAGCGTGGAGGCGAAGCGAACAAACGCGAGATCGTCCGCGCATTCCGGCTCGACGCTGTCGGAAAAAGAATGCTGAACGCGCTCCTGCGCGACATGCGCAGCGAAGGCCGCCTGTCGGGCAAGCGCCGCCACTTTCATGTCGCGGGCGAGCTACCGAATGTCGTTGTCGCCGACATCACCGGACGAGATGCAGACGGCGAACTGATCGCCGAGCCAAATGAATGGGACGAAGCGGAACACGGCGCGCCGCCGAAAATCCGCATCGTGTTTGGCCGCAAGCCCGAAGGCCCGGCCCCCGGCGTGGGAGACCGCGTGCTGGTGCGCACCGAGAAGAACGACGCCGAAGACCAGATTTCCCATTCTGGCCGCGTCATCAAAATGCTGGAGAAAGCCCGCGCGCAGGTCATCGGCATTTTCAAGCGCGCTCCCGGCGGCGGGCGGCTGATGCCGGTCGATAAGAAAAGCCTCGGCCGCGAGATGCATATTCCGCAAGGCAGCGAGGGCGGCGCCGAGGACGGCGATCTCGTTTCCGTCGATGTGATGGCGCACAAGGCTTATGGATTGCCGACGGCGCGCGTGCGCGAGCGGCTGGGCTCCATGAAAACAGAACGCGCGGTCAGCCTGATCGC
>CAZUJE010000014.1:0-33411 GCA_964620215.1 uncultured Hyphomicrobiales bacterium | reverse complement strand
GTGGAAGGCGCGTCCTTCGTGGCCGCGCCGCTGTGCGGGCTGACCTTCGTGCAGCTCGGCGCCGATGTGATCCGGTTCGATCCCATCGGCGGCGGCCCGGATTTCCGCCGCTGGCCGCTCGCACCGAACGGCACGAGCTATTACTGGGAAGGATTGAACAAGGGCAAACGCTCGATCGCCATCGATCTTGCGAGCGAGCGCGGCCGCGAACTCGCGGCGGCGATTGCCACGGCGGGCGGCGAGGAAGGCGGATATTTCGTGACGAATTATCCGGCGAAAGGTTTTCTCTCGCATGAAAAGCTGGCGGCCCGGCGGCGGGATTTAATCAGCGTCCGCATCACCGGATCGAGCGACGGGCGAAACGCGGTGGATTACACGGTGAATTGCGCCACCGGCTATCCGGCGATGACGGGGCCGGTGACGGATTCAAATCCGGTGAATCATCTTCTGCCCGCATGGGACGTGACGGCGGGCTTGTTCGCGGCGGTGTCGCTGCTGGCGGCGGATCGTGACCGGCGAAAGACCGGCAAGGGCCGCGAGATCGAAGTGCCGTTGTCGAATGTGGCGTTCGCGATTCTCGCCACGCTCGGCAATGTCGCTGAAATTCAAAACGGCGGCACTGAGCGTCCGCGCATCGGCAATGCGGTGTATGGAACATTCGGCCGCGATTTCGTCACGCGCGACGGCCGCCGCATGATGGTGGTGGCGATCACGAGCCGGCAATGGGCGGGTTTGCTGAAATCGCTTCAGATCGAAAAAGAAATCAGCGCGATTGAAGCGTCCAAAGGCATCAGCTTCGCCGAGGACGATGGCTTGCGTTTCATCCATCGCGAGCCGATTTTTGAACTCGTGGCCGCGCGCATGGCGGCCCGGAATTTCGAGGACCTGAAAAAAGATTTCGATCAAAACGGCGTGTGCTGGGGGCCGTATCAGACCGTGAGAGAGGCGCTGCGCGGCGATCCGAGGCTGTCGGCGGAAAATCCCATGTTCCGGATGCAGCGGCATCAAAGCGGCGCTCCTTATCTCACCGCAGGATTTCCGCCAGAGATGCGAAGCGATGCGCGGCTTCCTCCGCCGTCCGCGCCCCTACTCGGTCAGCATACCGATGAAATTCTGGCCGAAATCGTCGGTCTCAGTGCGGCGAAGATCGGAGAATTGCACGATGCCAGAATCGTGGCCGGTCCCGGAGACGCGCGTGACTGAGGGCGAAGCGATCACCGACCGGGAACTCGCGCATTACCGCGAATGGATCGGGCGCAAGACCGTTGTTGAAGACGATGTCTCCAGGGATGTGATCGGACGCTTCGCGGCGGCGGTGGACCGGGAATTCCCGGCCGACGGCCTTGTGCCTCCGATGTGGCACTACGGATTATTTCTGAACAGCGAACCGACCGTCCGGCTTGGCCCCGACGGCCATCCTCCGCGCGGCGGCGCGATGCCGCCGGTTCGATTGCCGAGGCGGATGTTCGCCGGATCCGAAATGAATTTTGTCTCACCGCTGAAAATCGGGATGGCAGCGGTTTGTCAGTCTGAAATCGTTTCCGTCGATTTGCGCAAGGGCGGCCGGGGCGATCTCGTTCTTGTGCGCGTCGCCGATACGATCAGCCAGAACGGAAATATTTGCATCAATGAAGTCCGCACGATTATTTATCTTGATGCCGGTGCGCCTGTTCCGCCGGTTGCCGTTACGGATATGCAAGCGGCGCGCGGCGAGGAAATCTGGACTCCGGACAGTGTTGCGCTGTTCCGGTTTTCCGCGGTGACATATAACGCACACCGCATTCATTACGACGAGCCCTATGCGCGCGCGGTGGAAGGTTATCCGGGGCTGGTCGTGCATGGACCTTTTACCGCCCTGCGGCTTTGCGATTTCGCGGGCAGGCAGAAAAAACCCCGGTTGAAATCGTTCAGCTTTCGCGGCGAAGCGCCGCTCTTTTGCAGTCAGCCGGTGACGCTTTCTTCCGGCGAAGAGGCAGGCACACTGCGCGTCATCGCCAAACGCTGCGATGGAAAAATCGCGATGCAGGCGGCGGCTGGATTTTAAAGACTTATTTCGCTTTTCACTTCGTCTATAATGAAAGAGCATCGATAAGGCAGCCGTCATGGATTTCGTTTCGTTTCTTCCAATGTATAAAGTGCGGGGCGCGGGTCAACACGCGGATATTCTTTGGACATGCCTTCGGGATTCAATCAGAAAAGCCGGTTTGCAGGCGCCGGAGCGCGTTGAAGATTTTGTGCCGCGAACGAAGGGTTGGCTTCATCCGCGCCTGATACTCGGCCAGACTTGCGGGCTTCCTTATGTTTCGAAACTTCGCGGCAAAGTGGAACTGGTGGGAACCCCGGACTATGGCGTGGAAGGCTGCCCGCCCGGATTTTATCACAGCACGATTGTCGCTTCCCCCGGCGATAGCCGAAACGACTTGCCGGAATTTCGCGGCTCGACGCTGGCATTTAATGGAGAAGATTCGCAGTCCGGCTACGCCGCCATCATGCGTGCTGTGGCGCCGTCAGCCCGGGATGGCCGCTTTTTTGGACGCGCGATTCATTCGGGATCCCATGAGGCGTCGATGAAGCTCGTAAAGCAGGGTCTCGCGGATCTGGCGGCAATCGACTCGGTCACCTGGCGAATGAGCCGCGAATTCGATCCCGGTATCACCGGATTAAAGGTAATCACAACGACAGAGCCAACACCAAGCCTGCCCTTCATTACCGCACTCGGAAATCCAGCAAAGAAAATTTTTGAAGCGGCACGGGAGGGGATTGCTTCGTTGCCGGACCAAACGCGACATGCATTCGGACTAAGAGGGCTTCTTCCGTTCGAGAATTCCGACTATGACGTGATCGAGACCAATCTTGCCGAAGCGCGGAGAATTCACTCGCTGCCGCAGGCGGAAGAACTTGCTGCTCACTGATCGGTTGTTCGGGTCGCCGGCGAACTTCGGAGTTGTTGAATGAACCGGTTCAATCTCGGTTCTCATAGCAGGACAATCTCGACGACGTCTGCGGAGGCGCAACGCTGGTTTGACCTCGGTTTGAACTGGTGTTTCAGCTTCAACAAGAACGAGGGAATAAAGTGTTTCCGCAAAGCGATTGAAGCCGATCCGGAAGCGGTGATGGCGCATTGGGGTGTCGCCTTCGGCGCCGGACCTTTTTACAATCTTGTCTGGCGCGAGCATGGTGAGATCGAGGCCAACGCCGCGACCAAGCTCGGTTTTGAGCACATCGAACGGGCGCGCGCGCTCAGCCACAAGGCGACAACGGTTGAAAACCAACTGGTGGAGGCAATCGCTGGCCGAATCCAGAAGCCGCATGCGGTCTCGCCGGAGGAATTCGATCGCTGGGATGACGAATACGCCGATGCGATGCGGCGTGTTTATCGTAATTTTCCAGACGATCACGGCGTCATGGCGCTTCTGATTGAAGCTCTGATTATGCGGACGCCCCGACGCCTGTGGGATGTAAAGACAGGAAAGCCGGGGAAAAACTCGGATGTCTTGGAGGCGTTGCAGCTATGCGATCGATCGACCCGGCTTTCAAAGGAGGCCGGGCAAAAACCGCATCCGGCGGTGATCCACCTCCACATCCACGCGCTGGAGATGTCGAACACGCCGGAGTGGGGAATGGAATCCGCCGATGCGCTCGCCGACATGTGCCCCGACGCCGGCCACATGAACCACATGCCGGGACATATTTATGTTCTGTGCGGCGACTATCAGCGAGCGAAGCTCGCGAGCGATAAGGCCATCGCGGCCAATGACAAGTACATTGCTTATGCCGGTCCGCTAACTTTTTACACGGTCGCTTGTTCGCACGACCTGCATCTCATGATGCATACCTGCATGTTTCTCGGCCGGTACAAAGATTCAATGCAGGCAGCCGACAAACTGTGCAGACTGCTTACGAAAGAAGTTCTAAGCGTCAAGGATCGCCCGAAGTTCTCCATGAGTTTGGAGGGATACCACTCCACACGCACGCATGTTCTGGTGAGATTTGGCCGCTGGCGGGAAATCGTCGACGAGCCCTTACCGGAAGATCCAAATCTCTACCTGATCACGACGGCGATGCTTCATTATGCGAAAGGCGTCGCTCACGCCGCGCTTAAGAATTTCAAGGAAGCGGATAGGTCGCGATCGGAGTTCTACGAGAGCTTGAAGCGTATTCCTCCGCAACACAGATTTTTCAACAATCCGTCGCATAACATTCTGGCCATCGGAGCGAAGATGCTCGAAGGCGAGGTCGAATATCACAAGGGAAATTTTGAAGCTGCCTTCGCTCACCTAAGAGAGAGTGTCCGGCTGGATGATAATCTCGCCTATATCGAGCCGTGGGCGTGGATGCATCCGCCACGCCACGCGCTCGCGGCCCTTTTGATGGAACAGGGACATTACGAGGAAGCCGAACAGATTTACCGGGATGACCTCGGATTGAGCGGCAGAATCCAGAGATGCGCTCAACACCCTGACAATGTTTGGGCGCTGCATGGGCTGGTCGAGTGTTTGCAGAAAAAAAATGACCAAAAAGAACTGCCCGCACTGTCGTTGAAGTTATCCAGGGCGTTGGAGCTGGTGGATGTGCCGATTACATCCTCGTGCATGTGCCGGACAAAAGTGGATGAGCGGCTGAACTGTTGTTCGTAGCCCCCGTCCGAATGGTATTGTGTGCCTATAAATAGTACCATACGCTGGTTACAGTGTATTTGCGGGTCTTCTCATGCTCAGCGGAACTACCATCGGAATTCTTGGCGGCACGGGCGATTTAGGCTCCGGCTTGGCTCGCCTGCTGGCAGCAGCCGGTTTTCCGGTCGTCATCGGCTCCCGCGATAAAGCCAAGGCCGAGCAGGCCGCTCAAGTGCTCTCATCGCAACTAAACAAAACTATAAGGGGCGACGACAATCGCGGCGCGGCACAAGCGAGCGACCTTGTCCTCCTTTGCGTACCTTATTCCAATCACGACGCCATGCTTGACGAGATCAAGCCGGTGATGGCCGGCAAGATTCTCGTGGATGCCGTGGTGCCGCTGGTGCCGCCGAAGGTGTCGGTTGTGCAGCTTCCCGCCGCAGGATCGCCGGCGCTGGTGGCGCAGCGCGTGCTTGGAAAAGACGTGCGAGTCGCGGCAGCGTTTCACAATGTTGGCGCAAAGAAGCTGCACAGCGGCGAAAAGGCTGATTGCGACGTGCTCGTATTTGCTGACGACGCCGAGGTCCGGCAAAAGGTAATTGCGCTCGCCGATGTTGTGGCCACGCGCGGCGTCGATGGTGGTGTGTTGGCCAACGCAGTTGCCGCCGAAGCACTTACGTCGGTCTTGATCGCCATCAACCGGCGTTACAAAATTCCTGGTGCCGGAATTCGCATTACTGGTTTGACGGCTTCTGAAACGCGGTAAACGCCCATGGTCCCAAGCCTTTCGCTGAGCGCATTGGCGGGACTTCCACTGGTCAAGCCCGGCGACGATCTCGGCAAACTGCTGGTCGAAGCTTTGCAGCGCGCCGGGATCGCGCCTCAAAACAGTGACGTCGTTGTCGTCGCGCAAAAAATAGTGTCAAAGGCGGAAGGGCGTTTCGTCGACCTGAACACCGTGGTGCCATCGGCACGCGCGGAGGCATTGGCACGGGAGGTCGACAAGGATCCGCGTCTCGTCGAGGTAATCCTGTCGGAATCCACCGAAGTGATCCGAAAACGCAAGGACGTACTCATTGTCGTCCATCGGCTAGGCTTCGTCATGGCGAATGCGGGCGTCGATCAGTCAAATGTTGACGCTGAGGGAAGTGAGCGAGTGCTGCTGCTGCCGCGCGACCCGGATGCATCCGCAGCAGTGCTGAAGGCGCGGCTCGATCGCGAATTCGGCGTCGATCTGGCGGTCATTATTAATGACAGTTTTGGCAGGCCCTGGCGCATGGGCGTCGTCGGCGTAGCCCTCGGCGCGGCCGGACTCCCCGTACTACGCAATATGATCGGCACGCCGGATTTGTTCGGGCGCAAGCTGCGCGTAACAGAAGTCGCCGTGGCCGACGAGATTGCCGCTGCGGCATCGCTGCTGATGGGGCAAGGAGCCGAAGGGCTGCCCGCGGTGCATCTGCGCGGTTTCAAGTGGGAAGGTGCCGCGGCACCCGCTTCGCTGCTGCTGCGGCCAAAAGAGCTGGATCTGTTCCGATGAATACGAACGCCTCATCCAAGCGCGTGCTTGCACTGTGCGGCGGGATCGGTGGTGCGAAGCTTGCCCTTGGTCTTTATCGGATATTGGGACCAGAACGGCTGAGCTTAATCGTCAATACCGGTGACGATTTCGAGCATCTGGGGCTCGCCATTTCGCCCGATATCGACACGGTGCTTTATACGCTCGCCGGTGTCGCCGATCCTGAGAAAGGCTGGGGACGCGCGCAAGAGAGCTGGCATTTCATGGAAGCGTTAGGCCAGTTCGGGAGCGAGACCTGGTTCCAGCTGGGCGACCGCGATCTCGCGATGCATGTCGAGCGCACCGCGTGGCTGCGCAGCGGCCGGAGCTTATCCACCTTCGTGGCGAAGGCAGCGCGCAGCTTCGGCATCAAAGCCGAAATCCTCCCGATGAGCGACGATCCCGTGCAGACCATCGTGGAGACTGACGAAGGTGCGCTGTCGTTTCAGCATTATTTCGTCAGGAGACGGTGTGAACCCGCCGTGCGCGCGATCCATTTTGCCGGTGCGGAGGACGCCCGGCCACCGGCTCGTTTTCTCGAATTGATCGCGGACCCTTCCCTTCATGCAATCGTGATCTGCCCTTCTAATCCTTATCTCAGCGTCGATCCGATCCTTTCGGTGCTAGGAATCGCTACAGCGCTGACTACGTCACGAGCGCCCGTGATTGCGGTTTCGCCGATCGTTGGTGGTCAGGCTGTGAAAGGACCGACGACAAAGATCATGGCGGAATTGAATATTGCATCCACGAACCAATCGATCGCCAAACACTACAGTGGCTTGATTGACGGACTGATTGTGGACGAAACCGATGGTGCAGGACCGCAGCTCGGCGTTCCAACCTGGGTGACGCGAACGATGATGCGGGATCTTGCCGATCGTGACTTCCTTGCCGGCGAAGTCCTCGCTTTTGCCGAAACTTTGACGCAAGCAAAATCAGTTCGACAAGGAGCACGGCTGTGACCGGGAAAAGCCGTCTGCTGGCAGTCGTTCCAGTCAAGCAATTCAGCACGGCGAAGAGCCGGCTGCGGCCAGTAGTTAGTTCCCGCGAGTGTGCGGAGATGGCGCAATGGATGCTCGAAGATGTGCTTTCCGTGCTGACCGCCTGTCAGGAGCTTCTCTCCGGCGTTCTGGTGGTGACGTCGGATCAGGCGGCCGCTGAAATAGCGCGTCGTTACGGAGCGCGTGCTGTTCTGCAAGACGAAGACCGTGGCATCAACGCGGCCATCGTCCACGCAATCGAGACTGCCGGTTTTCGCGCTCGTGACGGCTTGATGGTGGTGCCGTCCGATATGCCACAGCTAACATGCGCCGCAATTGCGCAGGCGGCAGCAGCCGTGGCCGAACCGCACAGCATGGCCATCGCCGCCGCAGCGGAAGACGGCGGAACAAATCTATTCGCCTGCCGGCCGGCGAATATTATGTCCCCTCGCTACGGACCGAACAGTTTTGAATTTCACCGGCGGGCAGGGGTCGAAGCCGGAATCGGCATGCATGTTCTCGATCTGCCGGAGCTTGCGCTCGACATCGACCGGCCGCGCGACCTGAAGACATTTCTAGGGATGCAGACGAATACCCATACCCACGCTTTCCTGTTGCGGCGAGGCATTGCGGAACGTATCGAGGATTTTCTCGCAAGCGAGCGTGAGCTCAATCAGCGCGTTGAAGAGGTTGCTTCATGAGCAATCTTTACAATTGGTTGGCCGAACTTCCCGCAGAACAGATGCTTGCGGCGGATGAAGCTCTGCTCCTTGCGGATCTTCGCGATGTCGAGCCGCTTCTGCGTGCGGCGGCGCGGCGGCGTGACATGGCGCATGGCAGGATCATTTCCTATTCGCGCAAGGTTTTTGTTCCGCTCACCCAGCTTTGCCGGGATGTCTGTCATTACTGCACCTTCGCCCATGCTCCGCGCGAAAATGTACCCGCTTATCTCTCGCGGGAAGCCGTGCTGGAAATCGCGCAGGCTGGCCGGGCGGCCGGATGCAACGAGGTGTTGTTCACGCTCGGCGACAAGCCTGAATTGCGCTATCGCGCGGCGCGCGAAGAGCTCGATCGCCTCGGCCATTCCACCACGCTTTCCTATCTTGCCGAGGTCGCGCGTCTCGTTTTTGAGGAAACCGGACTTCTTCCGCACCTCAACCCTGGACTGCTCGACGCCGCCGATCTGGCCGACTTACGGAAGGTATCGGTTTCTCAAGGCATCATGCTGGAAACCGCCTCGGCCCGGCTGAGTGCTCGCGGCGGCCCTCATTTTGGTTCACCGGACAAGGATTCCGCTGCGCGGCTTGCCACAATACGCATGGCTGGCGAGCAACGCGTCCCCTTCACGACCGGAATCCTGATCGGGATCGGCGAAACGCGGGTTGAGCGCATCGAAGCGCTTCTCGCGCTGCGAGAGCTTCACGAAGCTTACGGGCACATTCAGGAAATTATCATCCAGAATTTCCGTCCCAAGCCAGGCACCCGCATGGCGAATGCGGAGCCGCCTTCGCTGGATGAACATTTGTGGACGATTGCGGCGGCCCGAATGATCTTTCCTGCTTCGATGAACATTCAGGCGCCGCCCAATCTGAACCCCAGCGCGCTGAACAGATTGGTTGAAGCCGGTATCAATGATTGGGGTGGCGTGTCTCCCGTGACACCGGATCATGTGAACCCGGAAGCGCCATGGCCGCACTTGGGTGTTTTGGAACGGGCGACATCCGCTGCGGGAAAACGTCTGACCGATCGCCTCGCCATCTATCCAAGCTATGCACGGGACTTTCTGAATTGGGTCGATCCCGCCCTGCGTACTGCACTGTTGCGGCGCGTCGATGGCGATGGATGGGTGAGTACGGACGGCTGGTTTCCCGGATCGAACAACGCGCTGCCAGCCGACGCGCCTAGGGTGACTGCGCCTGCCGTCTTGAGCAGCGAGATCGCGCCAATCGTCGAACGCGCCATGGCCGGCAACAGGCTGGCCGAAGGTGACATCACGCGCCTGTTTCAGGCGCGTCACGAAGAATTTTCGGCTGTCTGCGCGGCGGCAGATGCCCTGCGGCGGGAAACCCGCGGCGACACCGTTTCCTACGTTGTCACCCGCAATATCAACTACACCAATATCTGCACCTTCAAATGCCAGTTCTGTGCATTTTCAAAAGGCAAGACGAGCGAGAATCTGCGCGGCCGCCCCTACAATCTTTCGCTTGAAGAAGTGGCGGCACGCGCGCGCGTAGCATGGGAGCGCGGTGCAACGGAAGTGTGCATGCAGGGCGGCATTCATCCGGACTTCACCGGCCAGACGTATCTCGACATTTGCCGGGCCGTGCGCCGTGCGGTCCCTGAAATGCATATTCATGCTTTCTCGCCCCTCGAGGTGCATCAGGGAGCGGCGACGCTCGGCATTCCGGTGGAGGAATTTTTCGGCCAGCTAAAGGAAGCCGGGCTTAACACGCTGCCGGGAACGGCTGCTGAAGTACTCGACGACGAGGTGCGGTCAACGCTCTGCCCCGATAAAATCAATACGGCGCGCTGGCTGGAAATCATGCGGGCGGCGCATCGCGCCGGTTTCAAGACGACGGCAACGATTATGTACGGCCACGTCGATAGATACGTGCATTGGGCGCGCCATCTCTTGCGGCTGCGGGATTTGCAAGCGGATACGGGCGGGTTCACTGAATTCGTACCGCTGCCTTTCGTCCATATGGAGGCGCCAATTTACCTGAAAGGAAAAGCGCGGCGCGGTCCGACATTCCGCGAGGCGGTGCTGATGCACGCGGTGGCTCGCCTCGCGCTGCATCCGCTCATCCCGAATGTGCAGACTTCCTGGGTAAAAATGGGTCCCGAAGGGGTAAAAGCCTGTTTGCGTGCAGGTGCCAACGATCTTGGCGGAACACTAATGGATGAAACAATCACCCGCTCGGCAGGAGCCGTACACGGTCAGGAAATGACACCGGCAAAGATGGAAGAAATTATCCAATCAGCCGGCCTGCTGCCGCGGCAGCGCAACACAACATACGGTGATGTTTCGCCGGAGCGATATCAAACCTCGTTTGGGCCGAGGTACTGTACCGCCGCGCAAAGCGCGGGGTAGGCGGCAATGGCTGAAAAATACCATTGTTCTAATCATGGTATCAATTTATGATTGGGCCGTTAATTGCAGTCTATCGGCTGAATGAACGTCAGAGGTCTCCACGATGACTCTCTTTATTCATCCCGAGATCACGGATCGCGCACGCCGGCGTACCGCCATTGAAAGGCTGCGCCAGGTCGGCGGCCGTCTGCCCACCTGGAGCGAACTCGCGAACCCGGCGGAGATCAGCTCGAAGAACCTGCCGAAGCTCGCGCATGTCGATCCGGATTCGCCTGATGCGGCCAATCTTTGGCGTGTGCACTGGTTCAACAGTCAGGATCGCCGCTCCCGTGTCGATGTTCCCGATCATGTGGTGCTGCCGCCGGAACTTACCGGCGTGAAAGCGCCAATCGTGGTTCTCCTTGGCGGCCGCTTTCCGATGATTGGCGCACACAAGGTTCTCGCAGCCTATGCTTGCCTCGTACCCCGGCTAGTAACCGGGCAATTTGACCCTTCAGATGATCGCGCGATCTGGCCATCGACGGGCAACTATTGCCGTGGCGGCGTTGCCATCTCCCGTATTCTGGGATGTCGGGGCGTCGCGGTACTTCCAGCCGGAATGAGCCGCGAACGATTCGATTGGTTGCAGCGGTGGGTCGGAGATCCAAGCGATATTATTCGCACGCCCGGCACCGAGAGCAACGTCAAGGAAATTTACGACAAGTGCGCGGAGCTTGCGCGCGACAAGCAGAATGTCATTCTCAATCAGTTCTCCGAGTTTGCGAATTATCTGATTCACTATCACTGCACCGGTCAGGCGTTCGATCGCGTGTTCGGGCAGTTGAAACAGAAACACAAGAGCCACCGTCTGGCGGCGTTTGTTTCCGCGACGGGCTCGGCCGGCACAATCGCCGCCGGCGACCATCTTAAGAAACTTCACGGCACGAAGATCGCTGCGGTCGAAGCTTCCGAATGCCCGACCATGCTCTGCAACGGTTATGGCGAGCACAACATCCAGGGTATTGGCGACAAGCATATTCCGCTGATCCACAACGTCATGAACACCGATGTCGTGATCGGCGTCACCGACGCCGCCAGCGATTCGCTCAATCTTCTGTTCCGGAATGAAATCGGCCGCCGCTATCTTTCCGGCCGCCGAAAGATCGATCCGGCACTCATCAAACGCTTCGAGGACATTGGCATTTCCGGACTTGCCAACGTGGTCGCCGCGATCAAGCTCGCGAAACATTTTGATTACGGTTCCGACGACGTGATCATGACCGTGGCCACCGACAGCGCGGCCATGTACGCCAGCGAAAGCGACAGCTTCGTTACCCGCCGTTATCCCGACGGCTTCGATGAGGTGAATGCCGGCGAGATTTTTTCCCGCCACCTCGAAGGCGTTGTCGACGATCTCGTCATGGAATTGCGCCATATAGACCGCAAGCGAGTGTTCAATCTCGGCTACTACACCTGGGTCGAGCAGCAGGGCGTTTCGGTCGAGGACTTCGACCGCCGCAGGAACCAGGATTTCTGGCAGGGGCTGGTCGGCGAAATCCCAGCTTGGGATCGCATGATTCAGGAATTCAACGCCGAAATCGACGGCAGGATCGCAGCATGAGTTTAGTGCCGCCCTATGAAAAATTGCGCAAAGATCTGGCGCAGCGGGACCGCAGTCTGCGCGAAAAGGTCGTCTCGCTGGAGGAAGCGGCATCCTTCGTGCGCGACGGAGATTCGGTTGGCATCGGCGGAAGCACGATGTCCAGAACGCCGATGGGCCTGATCTGGGCGCTTATTCGTGCCAAGCGCAAACAACTGTCATGCTCGCGCTGCATTGTTTCAAGCGATGGGGATCTGCTTTTCGGCTCCGGCGCTAGCGATCACATCGTCACAAGCTGGTTCAGTCAGGGCATTCTCTGGGGCGTTTCCAAGGTGATGCGGCATCACGTGGAGACGGGGAAAGCCCGTTACGATGAGTGGAGTCATCTTGGGATGGGCATGCGTTTTCGCGCCGGCGCGATGGGCGTTCCGTTCCTTCCGATGCGCTCCATGCTGGGGTCCGGCGTAGTCGGTCAGCGTCCCGAAGCCAAGGAAATGAACTGCCCCTATACGAACGAGAAACTTCTCATCGTGCCTGCGCTTAATCCTGACGTGGCGCTCATCCATGTTCAGCGCTGCGACGCTTATGGCAATGCGCAGATCGACGGTCTCCAGTTCATGGATATCGATCTTGCGATGGCGGCCAACAAGGTGATCCTGACAACCGAACGTATCGTTTCCAATGATCAGATTCGGCGCGCGCCCGATCAGACCAAAATTCCGTTTTTCGCAGTGGATGCGGTGGTTGAGTTGCCGTTCGGCTCTGCGCCGCATGAGTGCTACGGCGTTTACGAGCCGATGATGCGGCACATGGAGCACTACGTTGAGCTCGTGAACAACGATCCGGTCGCGGGCATGAAGGAATATCTCGACAAATATGTCTATGACCCGAAGTCGTGGACCGGATTCCTGGAATTGATCGGAATGGAAGAAGTGCTGGAGGCTTCGCGCGCCGGAGTGTCGATCTATGACGCGTAAGGGGGAATACACTGCGGGCGAATTGCTCGCCATCCTGAGTGCCCGCCAGCTTAAGGACGGGCAGGTGGTGTTCGCCGGCGTCGGCATTCCGTTGCTGGCGGCGACACTCGCGCAACGTCTTCAATGCCCGGGATTGACGATACTTTTTGAGGGTGGCGTGATCGGTGCGTTCATCGAACCAGGAAAATTGCCGCCTTCCACCAACGACCAGCGCTGCACTACCCGAGCGAATATGGTGTTGGGCAGCGCAGAAGTGCTGCTCCTTCTTCAGCGCGGTTATGTTGACGTTGGTTTCATGGGCGGGGCACAAATAGACCAGTACGGAAACCTCAACAGTTCTTACATCGGCGATCCGAAGAAGCCGAAGACCCGGCTGCCCGGAACCGGCGGCGGTAACGACATCTCTAGCCTCACCAACATGATCGTTGCGATGAAGCATGAGAAGCGCCGCTTCGTGGAGAATGTCGACTTCATCACGAGCCCCGGCTGGATCAAGGGGAAACAGACGCGCAGCGAAGCGGGCCTGCTGGCCGGCGGCATGTATCGTGTCGTCACGGAGCTGGCCGTTTTCGGCTTCGACGAGACTACTCGCCGAATGACTCCGTTCGCGCTCAATCCGGGAGTGACTCGCGAGCAGGTGCAGGAAAATACCGGCTTCAAGCTTGAATTCAGTCACGACACCGGAGTTACCGAGCCGCCCACTGAGCACGAACTGTCCACGCTGCGGATGCTCGATCCTGAGCGGCTCTACATCGGCTAAATGCAAGTGATTTGATTGGAGAGAAATCAATGACGCTCGCCCGCACCTTCGGCATCGCCGCTCGCAATTTCACCGCCTATCCGGAAATGCCGGATGCGAAAGCGCTCGTGGAATACGGCGTCAAGGTGGAGGAGCTGGGTTTCGACTCCGTCTGGGTCTGGGACCATATGCTGCTCGGTGTCGAGCCAAACTTTCCGATCATCGACTCGCTGACGGTACTCACTGGCATTGCCTCGCGGACGAAGCGCATCAAGCTCGGTACTGGCATCCTAGTGCTGCCGCTTCGCAACGCGGTGGCGCTTGCCAAGCAACTTTCCAGCATGGATCAGCTCTCAGGGGGCCGCCTCCTGATGGGCATGGCATCGGGTTGGTACAAGCGGGAATTCGACGCGATGGGAATCCCTTTCGACAAACGCGGCAAGATCATGGACGAGAATCTCGATCTGCTGCGCCGGTTGTGGACCGAGGCGTCTGTCACCGGCCAATACACGAATTACAGCCCGTCGAAAGCAGTGATGTATCCGAAGCCCGTGCAGGAGCATGTTCCGATCCTGATCGGCGGGTATGCGGAGCGCGTACTGAAGCGCGCCGCTGAGGTCGGGGACGGCTGGCTGACTTATTTCTACACGCCCGAAGGTTTCACCAAGTCTTGGACGAAGATTCGCAACTACGCCAAGGAAGCCGGCAAGGATCCGGACAAGCTGCTCAACGCTTCGCAGCTACCCATCATGGTCGGAAAGTCGAAGGAAGCGGTTAAAGCTGAGATGCTGGATTGGCTCAACAAGGAATGGGACTTCCCGGAGCATAGCGACTGCACCCGAGACAGCGCCATTATGGGTTCAGTCGATGAATGCGTTGCCCAGCTTAAGGAACATCTGGCTGTTGGCGTACAGAAGATCATCTTCGTTCCGTACAAATACCAGATGGATCAGATCGAAATCATTGCGCGCGAGATTATTCCAAGACTGAAGAAAGCTTGAGCGCGTGTGCAACCAATCGTCACTACGTTTGCCCAAAGAAGCGTCGTCTTCGCTGTTCCACCGTCCAAAGTAAGTGCTTGCTCGATTTTTGAACCCTTACTAAGATACTAAAAATAGGATCACTTCCGTGGGGGGAGGCGGTTCGTGCCGGTTGCGTACCTGCAATTAATAAGTGAACGCCGCGCGTGCGCCGGGCGATCGGTCGTTAGCGAAACGTCGCCGCGCCTTTTTCCCGACCTTTCGGCCATCTCGAAGCTTGCTAATCTCGACCCACGCGTTCCGCCATGCGCGCGTGGCCCTAATCTTTGGCAAATCACCTCGTCGACCCCGTTCGACGGATCGGAGGAGTGGAAATGAAAAAACTAACAGGAATAATGGCGTCAGCGATCATTTTGGCTAGTGGCCTGGTGACCGGCGCTTATGCGCAGGAAACAATCAAGATCGGTGTTACGCAGCCCCTGACCGGAGCCTTCGCCGCGTCCGGCAACTATGTCGCGCAGGGTGCTCGCATCGCTGAGGACGAAATCAACAAGAGTGGTGGGGTGATGGGCAAGAAGATCCAGCTCATCGTTGAGGACAACAAGTCCAATCCCACCGAGGCGGTGAGCACTGTCGAAAAGCTCATTCAGAAAGACAAGGTGCCGCTTTTGATTGGTGCGTGGAGTTCGACGCTCACGCTCGCCGTAATGCCGAAGCTCGAGGAATACAAAGTCCCGATGATCGTGGAGACTTCCTCGTCGGGCAAAATTACGACCTCAGGCAATCCCTACATCTTCCGCATCAGCCCGACCTCGGCGATGGAAGCGATCGCTTTCCAGCCGCTGGTCAAGAAGATGAACATCAAGAAGGCGGACTTCCTTTACACCAACAACGACTTCGGCATCGGCTCCGGCCAGGAATTCGCGAAGATGCTGAAAGAGAACGGCGTGGAGATCGGCATTTCGGAGACGATGGACCCGAAGGCCACCGATTTCTCCGCGCAACTCGCCAAGATCAAGGCATCGGGCGGCGATTCTCTGTTCGTCACCACCGCCGTCGAACAACTGACGATCATTCTGAAGCAGGCGAAAGAACAGCAGCTCAAGGTCCGCATTATCTCTTGCGGCGGCTCCAACTCGCCCGACCAGCTGATCAATCAGGCCGGCGAAGCCGCCAACGGCTCGTATCACACGGTGTTCTTCCCGCCGTGGTTCCCGGAAGTGATCAAGAATCCGGAGCCCGCCAAGCGTTACATGGACGAGTGGACGAAGCGCGGTCATAACGTGGGCGGCCTGACGGAAGGCTTCCGCGGTTACGATGCCGTCTATGTCGCGGCCGACGCGATCAAGAGGGCTGGCAAGGCTGAGCCCGAGGCGCTGCGTGCAGCCCTGTGGGATACGAAGGTAAAGGGCATCTATGGCGACATCGCCTTCACCAAGCTGGGCCCTGTCGGCAAGGAAAGCGGGCAGAATATCCCGGGCGTCTACTTGATCACGATCGACAACGGCAAGGTGGCGAAGACATCGTTCTAATCTGACAAGAGAGAACACGGGCTGCCAGTTTGGCGCCCGTGTTCTTGTTCCTAGGCACATTCAGGGCGCACGCAATTGGACCAGTTACTTCAGCATCTCTTGAATGCGACCATCCTGGGCGGGACCTATGCGCTCCTGGGGATCGGGCTCACTCTAATTTTTGGCATTATGCGTGTTGTCAATTTCACGCATGGCGAACTCTATGCCTTCGGCGCTTATTGTATGTATGCGCTGGTCATGCCGTACGGCATGAATTTCTTTTTCTCGCTCGCCATGGCGATGGCGTTGGGCGCACTGCTGGGTGCGGCGATTGAACTGCTGCTGCTCAGCCGCCTGCGCGGCGCGGACATCGATACCACCATGCTGGTCATGATTGGCGCATGGATTGCTCTGCAAAACACCGAACAGCTTGCCTGGACCGGTGTCGCCCTGTCGATCAACAATCCGTTTCCCTACGAGCCGTTGATCGTTGGTCCGGTGTCGGTTTCCTGGAACCGGGTTTATGTATTCTGCGTCGCTTTGTCTTTGATTTTTGCCACCTATTACCTCGTAAACCGGACACAGCTTGGCAAAGCAATGCGCGCGACATTCCAGGATCGCGACACGGCCGCGCTGATGGGAATCCGGATTGAGCGCATTCATACAGCGACCTTTGCGCTGGGTTCGGCACTCGCCGCCGCCGCCGGCGCTTTGCTCGGTCCGGTTTTTGTCGTGACACCCCACATGGGTGACCTCGCCGCCGCCAAGGCGTTCGCAATCGTTATTCTCGGTGGGCTTGGCAACATCAAGGGCGCAACATTGGGTGGCTTCATCCTCGCGTTCGTCGAGGAACTCGGAGCCGGCTATATTTCCTCGGGCTATCGCGATGCCATGGGCTTCCTGCTCATCATTCTCGTTTTGCTGGTGCGCCCGACCGGCCTGTTCGCACAGAAGGAGCGCATCGGGTGAGCCGCTATCTCTCCTGGCTGCTTGTCGCGCTGCTGGCGTCGGTTCCGTTCTGGATGACCGACTACTACGTCCTGCACATTATGATCACGACCTGCATCTTCATCATCGCGGCCATGAGCCTGAATTTGCTTCTTGGCTACACCGGTCAGCTCTCGCTTGGCCACGTCGCCTTCTTTGGGATTGGCGCTTACACCAGCGCGCTTTTCTCACTTGGTTTCGAGGTGAGGCTGTTCAACATCCCGGTGGGGCTAGCGCCGAAGCCGGTCTGGTTCGCGATGCTGATGGCCGTCATCGTGGCGGGCATCAC
The DNA here is from genome assembly GCA_964620215.1 of uncultured Hyphomicrobiales bacterium. Classification (GTDB taxonomy): domain Bacteria; phylum Pseudomonadota; class Alphaproteobacteria; order Rhizobiales; family Xanthobacteraceae; genus JAUSIF01. Next base: position 16,107 of record CAZUJE010000014.1, on the reverse strand, counting down.
AGGCTGGGCGATCGGCAAACTGGCGTTCCGCGTCCGCGGCGCCTATTTCGTGATTGTGTCCATCAGCTTCGCCGAGGTGGTGCGCATGGTGGCGTTGAACTGGGTCGAACTGACCCAGGGACCGATGGCGCTCAACAACATCCCGGCACTTACACTCGGGGCGGGCGAGTTTGAACTGTCGTTCTTGCGCAAGCCGGCATTCTACAGCCTGGCGCTGGTGGCCGCGGTGATCAGTTACATACTCATCGCGCGGCTTGTGCATTCGCGCGCAGGGCGCGCCATGATCGCGTTAAGGGAGAACGAGTCGCTGGCGATGTCTGTCGGCATCGACGTTACCCGTTATCTGGTGATTGCAACCATCTTTGCCGCTGCGATGGCGGGCATGGCCGGCGCGCTCTACACTCACTATATCCGGATCGTCGATCCGGACGTGTTCCTGTTCATCTACACCGTAACCATGGTGATCATGGTGATCACGGGCGGCAAGGGGACGCTCGCCGGTCCTTTGGTCGGCGGCGTGATCTTCGGCTTTGTGCCGGAGGCGCTGCGCGCAATGGCCATCAAGCCTGAAGTGCAGTGGATCGTCTACGGCGTGTTGATGATCTTGATCGTCTATTTCCTGCCGCGCGGCATCGTGCCGGCAGTCGAACGCTACTGGTCGAGCTGGAAGTCGGGCGGTGATGATCCTGGCCGATCTGCTCCGAAGGCGTTGCCGAAATGAGCGCCTCTCCAGAAACCGTGCTCGCGATCAACAATATTGCCGTGCATTTTGGCGGACTGGTTGCCGTTTCGGAGCTCACATTTAATGTGCGCGCCGGTGAGATCGTCGGTCTTATCGGCCCGAACGGAGCAGGCAAGACGACCGCCTTCAACGTCTTTACCGGATTTCTCAAGTCGACCAATGGGGACGCGCACTACCGCGGTACTCTGCTCAATGGCTTGAAGCCGCACGAGATTGCCCAGCTTGGCCTGGCGCGCACCTTCCAACGCACGAGCGTGTTCCAGGAACTGACCGTATTCCAGAATGTGCTGACAGGTTTGCATTGCCGCGGCCGCTCGCACCTGTGGGACATGCTGTTGCGCACGCGCCGCAATAATGAGTCCGAACGTGAATTGATCGAGGCCGCGTATGAAATTCTGCGCTTTGTAGGTCTTGAACAACGCGCTTGGGAGCAGGCAGGCGTATTGCCTTATGGTGAGCAGCGGTTGATGGGCGTTGCGCTCGCGCTTGCAGCCAAGCCATCGATGTTACTGCTCGACGAGCCGGTGTCCGGCATGAACCCGGTCGAAACCGCGCGTTTCGTGAAACTGGTACAGAAGATTCGCGAATCCGGTGTGACCATCCTGCTGGTCGAACACGACATGCCGATGGTGATGGAAGTGTGTGATCGCATCGTCGTGCTCAATTACGGCCGCATCATTGCGGAAGGCACGCCGAACGAAATCCAGAACAATCCGGAAGTGATACGCGCCTATCTGGGGCAGGGGAAAAAGCGTGCTTGAGCTTCGGAATCTAGTTTGTCGCTACGGCAAAGTGACGGCGGTGAAAGGCCTGTCACTCAAAGTGGAGCGCGGCCAGCTCGTAGCACTCATCGGCACAAATGGAGCCGGAAAGACGACAACGCTTAAGGCCCTGTCGGGACTATTGCCGCCAGCTGATGGCAGTATCTTCTTCGATGGCGTCGACATCACCCGGGCTTCGGCGCGCAAAATTCTCTCGCTCGGCATTGCCCACTGTCCGGAAGGCCGCCACGTCTTCCCGCACATGACGGTGACGGAAAACTTAGAGATGGGCTGTTATTTGCGGACGGACCGGCCGGAAATTGCAGCCGATTTTGAAAGCATGTTCGAACAATTCCCGCGCCTGGCCGAGCGCCGGCTGCAACCGGCGGGTACATTGTCAGGCGGCGAGCAGCAGATGCTGGCGATCGCGCGCGCGTTGATGTCCAGGCCGAAACTCATGCTGTTCGACGAGCCCTCGCTCGGGCTGGCGCCCAATTTCGTCGAACGCACGTTCGACATCATCACGAACATCCGCGCCGCGGGCACCACCGTACTTATGGTCGAGCAGAACGCGTTGGCTGCACTCGAAATGTGCGACCACGCTTACCTTCTGGAGTCGGGAACTTTAGCGATGTCGGGTACGGGTGCTGAACTCATCGATAATCCGCATGTCCGCAGTGCATATCTTGCGGGCTGACGCTCAAGCCGGTTTATGCGGCAACCAAAGTACGATTTCATCGAGCGGCATGCGCGGTCGTATCTTGCCCTCATTGGCGGGGATTCCCACTGTTACCAACATCTGCGCCTGCCAGCCCTCTGGCAAGTTGAGGGCGTTGGCGACGGTGTCCGGGCAGAATAGCGGCGCACACATGACGCACGCGCCGAGTCCCTCCTGTTCAGACGCGAGCAGCAAGTTTTGGACTGCCATAGCCGTGCTTTGCATGGCCATCATGTATTCGGCTTGGCTGCGGCCTTCGTCAGGATAACGATCCATGTCAATCACGTCGACGCAGACCACGATGACGGCGGGTGCTTCGGTGATCCGCGCATATGACCGAACGACATCGGCATCGATTGCCTTCGGATCGTCACCATCGGCCTCGCGATCAGCGCGCAGGCGGAGACCCATGGCGGTGGCCAGCTTTTCCTTGGTGTGAATCTCGTCGAGCACGGCGAAACGCCAGGGTTGACGATTGTGCGCGGACGGCGCCTGCGTTGCGGCAAGCAACAGGCGCTTGATGATGTCGTGGCTGATCGGCTCGGACCGGTAGCGCCGGATTGAGCGGCGCCGTTTCATCGCGTCTGCCGCATTCGGCTTGATGCTCATCCTGTTTTTCTCTCCAACGATGCCGTGATGTTCAAATTTTTGCTTTTATACGATGCGATTCACGGCTATCGTTTGTTGCGTCCTGAATCATAAAGGAGAGAGACGCTTCTAAAAACCCCTGCGAGAGAGATCGGTTCGACCGACGCCGAAGGAGCAACCGCCCCGGAAACTCTCAGGCACAAGGATCGCAAGGGTCATAAAACTCTGGAGAGTGGCGCACTCGCGCCCGCCGACGGAATAACGCTCTCAGGCACCAGTACAGAGGGGGCACCGCAACGTCCGCCAATCCGGCGGAAGCAATGGTGCCTCGCATGCTCGTTTCATTATTTAAGCTGGATTTGTGCGCTTGTTCGCCGTTCGCGGCGAGCGGCTTCTACACTCGTTGGCTGGTGCGGACGTGATGGCCGCGCCCAACCAGATGCCTTTGAAAACCACGCCACTGCACCGGCTGCATATCGAGCTCGGCGCACGCATGGTGCCCTTCGCCGGCTACGACATGCCGGTGCAGTACCCATTGGGAATCTTGAAGGAACATCTGCACGTCCGCGCCGCGGCTGGCCTGTTCGATGTATCGCACATGGGTCAGTTCGAAGTGAGAGCGCGCAGTGGGCGGCTCGAGGACGCGGCTAGGAGTCTGGAGTCCGTCGTGCCGGTTGATTTGCTCGGACTTAAACCGGGCCGCCAGCGTTACGCTCTGCTTACGAACAATGACGGCGGCATCCGTGATGACTTGATGATTGCCAATCTTGGCGAGAGATTTGTGATTGTCGCCAACGCCGCTTGCAAGGACGCCGATGAGTCTTATTTGCGCGAGGCATTAGAGGAACGCTGCGAGATCGTTCGGCGAGATGATCGCGCGTTGCTGGCGCTGCAAGGACCGCTCGCCGCGGAGATACTCTCGGTGCTCGCGCCCGAAATCAGCTCCCTGCGCTTCATGGATGTTCGTGCTGTGCGCGTCGCGGACACGGACTGTATCGTGTCGCGATCCGGTTACACCGGCGAAGACGGTTTTGAGATCAGTATCCCGGCATCGGATGCCAGCAACCTCGCAAGCAAGCTGCTGGCTCATCCGCAGGTCTGCGCGATCGGGCTCGGCGCCCGCGACAGCCTGCGGCTGGAAGCGGGACTGTGTCTCTACGGATCGGATCTTGATCCGGTCACCACGCCGGTCGAGGCCGCACTTGAGTGGAGCATCCAGCCCGTTCGCAGAAGCGACAGCGCCCGCGCTGGCGGATTTCCCGGCGCCGAAAAAATCCTGCAACAGCTCAAGACCGGGGCCTCGCGTCGGCGCGTTGGCTTGCGTCCGGAAGGCCGCGCACCGATCCGTCACGGCACACGCCTTTTCAACGATCCGGAATCGACGGCGGAGATCGGCGTAGTCACGTCGGGCGGTTTCGGTCCGAGCGTCAATGCGCCAGTCGCGATGGGTTACGTCGCGGCTCTCGCGCTGAACACCCCGCTGTACGCCGAATTGCGCGGCACTCGCGTGCCAGTCTCGATCGCGCCGCTTCCATTCGTTCCCGCAAAATATAAACGCTGAGAAATAGCCGGAGGAAACCATGCTGAAATTTTCGCCCGATCACGAATGGATCAAGGTTGAAGGCGATTCCGCCACGATCGGCATTACCCCATATGCACAGGAGAGGCTGGGCGATTTGGTCTTCGTGCAAGTGCCGAAGGTCGGAACTGCTCTTGAAGCGGGAGCCGCGGCTTGTGTCGTCGAGTCCGTCAAAGCCGCCTCGGATGTGTATTCACCGATCAAGGGTGAGGTTACTGAAGCAAACCAACTGGTTGTTGACGACCCGACGCTGGTGAATTCCGATCCGACCGGCAAAGGCTGGTTGTTCAAAGTGAAAATTGCCGATCCCTCGCAACTCGGCAAGTTGATGGACGAGGCAGCGTACAAGGCGCTGATCGCCGGCGAACAACATTAAACGAGCCACCGCATTACGAGGACTTCGTTATGAACATTGATGCGCCTTTGCCATTCACCCGGCGTCATATCGGACCGTCGCCCGCCGAGATAAAAGAAATGCTCGGCATGATCGGCGCCACCAGTCTCGATGAATTGATCGAACAGACACTGCCCAAAAATATCCGTCAGCGTGATCGTCTCGTTCTTCCTCCGGCTTTATCGGAAACGGAGGCGCTGGCCAGAGCGCGCGCCGTTGCTTCCAAGAACGTGATCATGACTTCCCTGATCGGACAGGGTTATTACGGAACCGTTCTGCCGCCGGTGATTCAGCGCAACATCCTGGAAAACCCGGCCTGGTACACGGCTTACACGCCCTACCAGCCGGAGATCAGCCAGGGCCGGCTCGAAGCTCTCCTGAATTTTCAGACGCTGGTCGCCGATCTGTGCGGCATGCAGATCGCAAACGCCTCTCTGCTCGATGAAGGCACCGCCGCTGCCGAAGCGATGGCGATGGCCCAGCGCATTTCCCAGAACGGACGAACGGAATTTTTTGCGGACAAGGATTGCCACCCGCAGACTCTTGCGGTGCTTGTGATGCGCGCCGAAACGCTCGGCTGGAAAGTGCGGGTCGGTGATCCAATGAGCGATCTTGATCCGGCTCAGGTATTCGGAGCGATCTTTCAGTATCCGGGGACATACGGTGAAATCCGCGATTTTCGGGAACCGATTGCGAAACTGAAGTCCGCACAAGCGCTCTCGATCATGGCCGCCGATCCGATGGCGCTCACAATCCTGAAGCCGCCCGGTGAACTCGGCGCCGACATCGCGATCGGGTCAATGCAGCGTTTTGGCGTCCCCATGGGATATGGCGGGCCGCATGCGGCTTACATCGCGACCCTTGACGCGCATAAACGGGCGTTGCCCGGCCGGCTCGTTGGCGTCTCCGTCGATAGCCGCGGCAATCGTGCCTATCGATTGTCGCTGCAAACGCGCGAGCAGCACATTCGCCGCGAGAAAGCGACGTCGAATATCTGCACGGCGCAAGTGCTGCTGGCGGTCATGGCGTCGATGTACGCCGTATACCATGGGCCGGAAGGGCTCACTTCCATCGCGCGGCGTATTCACAACACAGCAGCAATTCTGCGTGCTGGCCTACTCGCCCAAGGATGGGCCGTGGAGCCGTCGGCATTTTTCGACACGCTGACCGTGAACGTGGGAGCGAAGAAAAAGGAAATTCTTGCTCGTGCGCTCAAAGCGGGGATGAATTTACGGGATATTCCGGGGCAGGGTTCATCCCGCGTCGGAATCAGTGTCGACGAAACGACAACGCCGGCGGTTGTTGAGGCACTGTGGTGTGTATTTGGCGATACTCCTGAAGTTGCCGCTCGTCGCATGAAAGACTTGGCGGATGCGCCGCTTTCAATACCCGTTGATCTCCAGCGAACGAGTTCTTTTCTTGAGCATCCGGTGTTTCACCAGCATCGTTCTGAAACCGAATTGCTGCGTTATATGCGGCGGCTTTCCGACCGCGACCTGGCACTCGACCGCAGCATGATCCCGCTCGGTTCGTGCACGATGAAATTGAATGCGACGGCTGAAATGATGCCGGTGACCTGGCCTGAATTTTCCAACCTTCATCCGTTCGCACCGGCGTCGCAAGCGCTGGGCTACGCGGATGTCATCGGCGAACTCGGTGCCGCGTTGCGTGTAATCACCGGCTATGACGCAATTTCGTTCCAGCCTAACTCCGGGGCGCAGGGGGAGTACGCAGGCCTGCTGGCGATCCGCGCTTACCATCGCGAGCGCGGAGATGAAAAGCGCACCACCTGTCTTATTCCTGCTTCGGCGCATGGCACCAATCCAGCCTCAGCGCAAATGGCTGGCATGGATGTTGTGGTCGTAAACTGCAATGACGATGGCAATATCGACATCAACGACCTGCGCGCGAAGGCGATCAAGTTTGCCGATAGCTTGGCGGCGATCATGATCACCTATCCATCGACGCACGGTGTTTTCGAGGAAGAGGTGCGGGCGATCTGCGACGTCGTCCATCAGCACGGCGGACAAGTTTATCTGGACGGCGCAAACCTGAATGCGCAGGTCGGATTGGCTCGGCCTGGCGATTACGGCGCCGATGTCGGCCATCTGAATTTGCACAAGACATTCTGCATCCCGCACGGCGGTGGTGGACCCGGCATGGGACCGATCGGGGTGAAAGCGCATTTGGCGCCGTTCCTTCCCGGTCATCCAGCTCAATTGGAAAAAGACACGCGATTGGGACCGGTTTCAGCCGCGCCGTACGGCTCGGCTTCAATTCTCGTGATCTCCTGGATGTACTGCATGATGATGGGAGGTGAGGGTCTCACCGCGGCCACTGAAGCAGCCATCCTCAATGCCAACTATGTCGCCAAGCGGCTCTCACCACATTACCCGTTGCTATATAAGGGAATAAACGGACGTGTCGCCCACGAATGCATTCTCGATCTTCGTCCACTGAAGAATTCGTGCGGCGTGAGCGTTGAGGACGTTTGCAAGCGTCTCATCGACTACGGCTTTCATGCGCCGACCATGAGCTTTCCGGTTGCGGGCACCTTGATGGTCGAACCGACTGAGTCGGAAGTAAAAGTCGAACTAGACCGTTTCTGCGATGCGATGATTGCGATTCGTGATGAAATTCGGGCAATCGAACAGGGACAGTCACCGCGCGATAATAACCTGCTGACGAACGCACCACATACAGTTCTGGATTTGGCGGACGATCACTGGCAGCGGCCCTACTCGAGATCGCAGGCCTGTTTTCCAGCAGGTGTTTCTGCAACTCAAAAGTACTGGTCGCCGGTGAACCGGATCGACAACGTTTACGGAGATCGAAATCTGGTTTGCACCTGCCCGCCGGTTTCGGCCTATCAGGACGCCGCCGAATAATCCGACCCGTGACAGCCCAAGCAAGCTTCAAATTGGGGCTCCGGTGTGCTTAATATTAGTTAGATAGGCACGCACAGCTGATTCATCGTGCGAGCGAGCAGCGGTAGCGCGCACATTGCGCATTGGAAACCCAAGGCCATGTCCGAATTATCCAAAGTTTACGATCGCAGCCGGGTTTCTCTCTACATTCAGGTTGCCTCGGTCATGCGGCGGCGCATCGAAACAGGGGGATGGCTTCCCGGACAGAAGATTTCCACGCTCGTCGAGCTGGAACGTGAATTCGAGGTCGCGCGCGTCACCATTCGGCAGGCGGTCGATATCCTGAGGGAGGAAGGGCTTCTTCGCTCGCAGCAAGGACGCGGCACTTTCGTTGCTCAAAAGCCCGCTGACCGGCACTGGTTCAAACTCGCAACCAAGTGGGATGTTCTCGTCGATACAATCAAAGATAATGTGCTGAAGCGCATAAAGGTGGACAATCCCTCTTCGCTGCCCACCTTGCGTGAGGGCGAAGGCGAATTGGCGGCCAAATATATTTTCATGCGCTCGGTGCAGTACAAAGGCGGCGAGCCATACGGAATTGTAAATCTTCATCTCGACAATGAAATCTACAAGCGCGCTCCCGAAAACTTCCGCCAGCATCCGGCTTTGTCAGTGCTCGCTTCGCTGAAGGGCATTGATATCCAGGATGCTCATCAAACCATTGTCATCGGCAGCGCCGATCCGGTCACTGCGGACCTTCTGCAAATCGGTCTCGGAGCGCCGACTGCGGAATGCCGCTGTGTCGTGATCGATGCCAATGGCGTGACGATCTATGCCGCGGACATCATCTATCGCAGCGACGCGATCAAGCTGCACATAGATTTGCTTGCCGGCTCGCCGGAGGTTCGCAAAGGGCGGTCCCGGAAAGGCCGGGCGGGAGCCGGGGTGGCTACGGCCGCAAGGGCCCCTTCGTGATTGCAATTGATATGTTACTAAGATTAGGATGATAGAACTTTTGAACTGTCGGCCCGATGGCCGTAGACCGCGATCTACGCCGTCGCGCTACTTAGCTTTGGAGCAAGCTGCGGATGACAGGACAAGGCGTCGGTGCGCGCCTTCTGCGCAAGGAAGACGACCGGCTGATGCGGGGTCGCGGTCAGTTCGTTGCGGACCTGCGCTTTGCTGGAATGAAGGATGTCGCCTTCGTGCGAAGCCCGCTTGCGCACGGCCGCCTTCGCCCAGTTAAGGTACCGGCTGGGTTCAAGGAAGCGGTTTTCGTTGCCGCAGATCTTAAAGGCGTAAAGCCGATCCTCGCCGTTTCCGGCTTGAAAGGATTTAAGGCATCCGAGCAGCCACCGCTGGCGACCGACAAAGTTCGATATGTTGGCGAGCTTGTTGCGATGTGTGTGGCGCCGACCCGCGCGCAAGCCGAAGACATTGCAGGCGCGGTGCATTTAGATATTGAGGAACTGCCGGCGGTTTACGACATGTTGGCGGCGCGCGAGCCGTCGTCGGCGCTGTTGCACCCGCAATGGGGTGACAATGTTTTTCTGGAAACTTTTGTCAACGTGAATATCGAGAAGGCCCTTGATGCGCCGATCAAGGTCACTCGAAAAATCCGGACAGCGCGTCAGTGCATGGCTCCGATCGAAGGGCGTGGAGCAGTGGCGGTCTGGGATAGCCGTCTCGAACAGCTCACACTTTATTCCGCTTGCCAGATGCCGCACATCATCCGTACCGGCCTGTCGGAATGTCTTGGGCTCGATGAGGGCCAGGTTCGCGTAGTGGCGCCCGATGTCGGCGGCGGCTTCGGTTACAAGGGAATTCTATTGGCCGAAGAGATTTGTCTTGGCTGGCTCGCCATGCATTGCGGCCATCCCGTGCGCTGGATTGAAGATCGCCGCGAGCATCTTACGGCGGGCGCGAACTGTCGCGAACATTTCTATCACATAACCGGTTATGCCGACCGCGAAGGGCGTTTGCTCGGCATCGATTGCGAAGCAACCGTCGATTCCGGTGCTTACTCTGCTTATCCATTTTCCGCATGTCTGGAAGCCGCGCAAGTCGCAAGCATCTTGCCGGGTCCTTATGACTTCCCGTCCTACCGTTGCCGTACCTATTCGGTTGCAACCAACAAGTGTCCGATCCTGCCGTACCGTGGTGTTGCGCGCACGGGTGTGTGCTTTGCTCTTGAACTGGTCCTCGACGCGATAGCCCGTGAAGCGGGTGTCGAGCCGCACGAAGTGCGAGCGAAGATTCTGGTAAAGCCAGAGCAGATGCCTTTCACCAACATCACCAAGAAGTGGTTCGACAGTGGCGATTATCCGGAGTCGTTACGCCGCGCTGTAGCAGCGATCGACGTTGCGGGCGTGCGCGAGCGCCAAAAGCGCGGAGAAGCGGACGGGAGACTGATCGGCGTGGGCATGGCCACTTATTGCGAGCAGGCTGCGCATGGCACGTCCGTCTATCACGGCTGGGGCATTCCCATGGTGCCGGGCTTTGAACAGGCGACCGCGCGCGTAACGCCCGATGGTGGCCTTGAGTTGCGGGTCGGCGTTCACTCGCACGGACAGGGCTTGGAGACCACGCTCGCACAAGTCGCCCATGAGGTGCTTGGCATCGATGTAGCCAAGATCAAGGTTATCCATGGCGACACGGCGATGACTCCTTATTCGACCGGCACCTGGGGCTCCCGCTGCATGGTCATGGCGGGCGGGGCGGTGTCAGTCGCGTGTAAGGAAATCGCTAAACGCGCCGCCAAAATCGGCGCTCAGCTTTTGCAGACGGATGCTGCCCGGGTGGTCGTACGTAACGGTGAAGTCAGCGGACCCCAAAGTTCAATCACGCTCGGTGAAATTGCACGTACCTGGTATCTGAAGCCCCAAAGTCTTCCGGCCGACGTTGATATGGGCGGGTTGGAAGTGACGATCGGCTATCGGCCATCGCCTGACAGCGGCACCTTTAGCTATGCCACACACGCAGCCCTCGTTGCCGTTGATCCGGAAATTGGAACGATCGAGATACTCGACTACGTGATCGTCGAAGACGGCGGCAAGCTCGTTAATCCAATGATCGTCGACGGCCAGATCTACGGGGGCTTTGCGCAGGGCGTGGGCACGGCATTGTATGAGGAAATGCCGTTTAACTCTGCCGGCCAGCCTCTGGCGTCGACCTTTGCGGATTACTTGCTGCCGGGCGCAACCGAAGTGCCGGCGCCGCGTCTCGACCACATGGAGACGTTGTCACCCCACACCGAATTTGGTGTCAAAGGTATCGGAGAGGGCGGAGCGATCGCGCCACCCGCTGCCATCGGCAATGCGGTGAATGATGCATTGCGTCCGCTGCGAGCGGAACTGCTCGTGTCACCGATGACGCCGCGCCAGGTGCTGATGGCAATCGTAGCGGGACGGAGCTGATCTTGAAGCCCGTCAATTTCGATTATGCGCGCCCCTCTGATCTGCCGGCTGCAATTGCGCTTGGAAGCCGTGACGACGCGATCGTGAAATTTATTGCCGGGGGCCAGTCGCTTGGTCCGATGCTCAATTTGCGGCTGGTGCAACCCGGCCTGCTCGTCGATATTACCGGCATCGCTGAACTAAAGCGCGTGGAAGAGACCCGAGAGGCGGTGGTCCTGGGAGCGTGCGTTACCCATTCCGACATCGAGGACGGCCGCGTCCCCGATGCCACCGGCGGCGCGATGCGATCCGTGGCCGCCGGTATCGCGTATCGAGCCGTGAGAAACAGGGGCACGATCGGGGGCAGCCTCATCCATGCCGATCCTTCTGCCGACTGGATTTCGGCGCTCACCGCATTCGGTGCTTCAGTGATCGTGCGCGGCGCGCGCAAGGAGCGAAAAATTCCGGTGGATACGCTGATGACCGGGGTGTTCGAATGCAGTCTGGAAGCCGGAGAGATACTGACCGGCGTCGAAGTCCCTCGTCTCTCTTCCTCGGCCCGGTGGGGATACTACAAGCATTGCAGGAAAACCGGAGAGCTTGCCCATGCGATCGGCGCTTTCCTGCACGATCCAAGCCGCTCCATCTGCCGCGCGGTGATTGGCGCGACCGGGTCGAAGCCGATCGTATTTAAGGATGCCTCTACGCTCATCGGCGGCGCTCCTCAGCGCTCTCTTGATCGCGGCGCGGTCGAGGGCGCTATGACCGCCTTTGGGATGACGGATCCGATCGAGCAGCAGATTCATTTCGCCTGTTTGGGGCGGGCGATACGGCAGGCCTATCATTCATGAGCGCCGTTAGCTTCACCCTGAATGGACGGGCCGTCAGTGCTGATGTGGAGGCCCGCACGAATCTGGCCGATTTCATCCGCGACACCCAAAATCTCACAGGCACGCATCTTGGTTGCGAACACGGCGTTTGCGGCGCCTGCACGGTGCTGGTCGATGGAGTGCCGGTACGCTCGTGCATCACCTATGCGGTTACTTGCGCGGGAGCGAACGTCACCACGATTGAAGGACTTGATGAGAACGACGAAATCGGCAGCGAACTGCGCGCCGCCTTTGCGCGGGAACACGCCCTGCAATGTGGTTATTGCACGCCTGGCATGCTGATTTCCGCGCGTGACGTTGTTCTGCGGGCGGAAGCGCCATCCGAACAGGAAATCCGTGTGGCGATGAGCGGCAATCTTTGCCGTTGCACGGGATACGTCGGCATCATCCGCGCCATTCAAAATGTCATCGCGGAGCGCCGCTCGCGCGGAATTGCAGCCGTGCCCGGGGGAGGACGCACAACACTTGGCCCCGCGGGTTCCGGTCATGCCGCGGCTGTTTCGGCAAGCGCGGCTTACGGCGAAAAACGTACAGACGAATTCATTCCGGAACAGACCGTTGGCGAAGAACAGCTTGCGGATTGGCAGCCCCAGGCGAGCTTCAATCAGAGTTTTGTCGTCAATCATCCGGTCGACAAGGTCTGGAATTTCTTCGCCGATACGGCTGCGGTCGCAGCTTGTCTTCCCGGTGCATCGGTGACTGGAGATACCAATGCTCGCAACGTAACCGGCAAGATGAGGATCAAAGTCGGACCCATCGCGGCTGATTTTCACGGCGCGGCCGAGATTGATCGTGACCCGGCCACGAAGTCCGGCAGAATCTTGGGCAGCGGCCGCGATCCGCGCAGCAGTTCGGCGACGCGCGGAGAGATTCGCTACCGCCTGCTGCCGCAGGGAACAAACGCGACCAAGGTCGAACTCGACGTAGGCTACCGGTTGACCGGCCCGCTGGCCCAGTTCAGCCGGTCCGATCTTGTGAATGAGATTGCAGGCCGCCTGATTGCGGCCTTTGTGCAAAACGTCGAGGGGCGGCTGAGCGGCCGCGCGGCCGGCACGAGTTCCGAACTCAATGCCGGCAACCTGTTTTTTTCGGTGCTGTTCGGACGGATCAAAAACCGGCTGCGCCGCCTGTTCGGCCGCTCAAACGCATGAAACGATACGCTTACGAAGGGGAATGAGATGACGGATACCCGCAAGAAGATCATGGAAACGGTCGACGCCAACAAGGACAAGGCGATCAAGTTCTTGCAGGAAATTATCGCGATCCCGAGCGTCACCGGCGACGAAGGAAAAATCCAGGCATTCCTGAACGGCTATCTGAAGAAAGCTGGCCTCGACGTCGATATGTGGGAATCGAAGTGGGAAGAATTAAAAAAGCATCCCGGCTACATACCGGTCGAGCAAGGCTATGAGGGGCGCCCGAACATCGTCGCAACCTGGAAAGGAACCGGCGGCGGGCGCTCGTTACTCCTGAACGGACACACCGACGTGATCCCGGTCGGCAACGGCGAAGGCTGGAGCGACAATCCATGGTCGGCCAAGATCAAGGAGGGCCGTATTTACGGGCGCGGTTCGTGCGACATGAAGAGCGGTGTCGCCAGCCATATCCTTGCAGTCGAATTCCTGAAAGCTGCCGGCATCAAGCTCAAAGGCGATGTACTCATCAACATTGTTATTGACGAGGAAGTAAGCGGCCACGGCACACTCGACACGGTGATCCGCGGATACAAGGCCGATGCCGGCATTTCCGGCGAGACGAGCGGGTTGGCCGTGCAGCCGGCCTGCATCGGGCGCATTTGGTTCGAAATCGAAATTCAGGGCAAGGCTGCCGGTATTCAGCGCCGCTATCAGGGCGTGAGCGGAATCGAACTGGGGTACAAGATCACCAAGGCGGTGTCAGAACTCGAAGCCATTCGTGTCGCGACCGTCAAGCATCCGCTGTATCCGAAAGCCATCGACTCAATACCGTGCATGATTGGCGCCTTTCACGCGGGTAATTTTCCCAGCTCGTTCGCGGCGACCTGCCTGCTGAAGGGCAGCATGGCGACCGTGCCCGGCGAGGATCATGAAGGTGCCAAGCGCACGCTCGTGGAGCATATCGCCAAGGCGGCCGCCCAAGACCCATGGATGAAGGATCATCCGCCGAAGGTGCGTTTCGTCGGCTACGATGCGCAAGCCTCGGAAATTCCCGTCACCCATCCGATCGTCGCAACCGTGAGCAAGAACTACACTGAAGTGACCGGACGCCAGCCGGAGATCAGCGGCCGTCAGGGTGCCGCCGATACCCGCTTTCTCAATCTCTACGGCAACACGCCAACGGTGATTTTCGGGCCGGGTTCTACCGCCATCATGCATTCCGACGATGAATATGTGTCGATCGAGGACTACATCGCCGCGATCAAGGTGATGGCGCTGAGCATTTATGACTGGTGCGAGGCGTGAGAAAAAAGGAGAAGGTCTCTGAGCCGCCGTGCATGTCGTTTCAGTTATGGAGGCTAGATAGATGACTGAGTTGAATTTGGCCGGAAAGAACATCCTTCGCCGCGAGACCGTGCCGGCGAAAGGCCGTTGGTCCGCGCGGCTTGAGCAGAGGCAGGCGGTCACCTTCATCGATCTTGAAGGTCAGCAGGCGGTCGATTTTCTGTGTTACAGCGCGAGATTGCCGCTCGACCGGATCAATCTTCCGAACACGGTCAAGCTCAACAAGTCGCTATACATCACCAAGGGCTCGAAAATCTATTCCGACCATGCCCGTGTCATGATGTCGGTCGTCGAGGATACTTGCGGTTTCCATGACACGCTGGCGGGCTGCTGTAGTTGCGAGATCGACAAGGTGCGCTATGGCGTCGACAAGACCGAGAGCTGCCGGACGAATTTCATTGCTGAGCTCGGAAAATGGGCACTCGCGCCCTCCGAGATCGTTTCCAACATCAATTTTTTCATGCGCGTGCCGTTCGACGGCGACGGAAACGTCGCGATTGCGGACGGAATTTCGAAGCCTGGCGACTATGTCACGCTTCGCGCGGAAATGCCGGTTATTGTCGTGATCTCGAACTGCCCACAGCAGCACAATCCGGCGGCAGGATTTTCTCCGACGCCGATCGAAGTGATCGTGTCGAACTGAACAACCCGGCTATCGAGGCCGGATTCGCTGTGCTCATGACAAAAACAATGATCTTCGTCGGACAATTGATTTTTTTGTCGCGACCAATGGTGTCCGATGAAGAGCCTGAGCTAAAAAGGAGATAACTCGCCTTCAGGAGATGCAGACTGCTTGGTAGCGGAAGCAGTCTGCTGCGAACCGGTCTCTATCAGCAAGATTCCCTGATAAGGCCTAAAAAGCAGGGATTTTCCTCGAATAGTGCATTTAACGCGGCCTGACGTCGCTAAATTCTCGGGGTTTTTCAATCGGATGCAAATCAATTCCCTGCGCAATGATCAGGGAATTTTTTGCTTATGATCAGGGAAATTCAATTCGAGATCAGGGTTACCTTTAATCATCACCAAGGACGACCAGCGTATTGCGCTGAATGACTTTAGCAGCGCTCTGATCGATCGCTTAGGCCATAAGAATGCATCGGTAATTTCGTCTGCAAGATGAGTTGCTCCCGTATCCAAAAGCCTTCCTTAGAAATCTTATAAGAAACAGACCTGTCTAAACAAGTCATAGCGGATGCCTATGGCAGCGTGCATCGCATCTTTCTATCGTTTAAGTGTTTCCGTCCTGAACGCGATAGGAAGAATGACTGCATACGTGCATTGCCTAAGTAATATAGAATGGCAAAAAAAGACCGACACGACCGGGGAGGTTCCTGTGCGGGGAGAAACAGCTCGCAAGAAACAGGAGACGCCAGGCGACCCGGAATTCGGACCGTGGCTCGCACAGGCGTCGATTCTGGTCGTGGATGACGAACCTGGAATGCGTAACTTTCTGGTTCGCACACTCGGCCCACGCTGCAAGCTTATTGAAGAGGCGGCTGATACGGAAGAAGCTTCGCGAAAGCTCGACGCGAATTACTTCGATGTTGTAATTCTCGACAACATAATGCCAGGCCAGAACGGGGTCGACTGGCTGGCCAAACAGCGTTCCGTCGGTTTTTTTGCTGACGCCATCTTGATGACCGCTTACGCTGACCTTGAGACCGCTATTCGTGCGTTACAGGCGGGCGCGGTC